>JBFGLD010000236.1:0-7453 GCA_041576335.1 Anaerolineae bacterium
GGGTACCCCACCCTTCTTGGGGAAATTCCCGGACCGCAACATAATAAACCACAGCCGAAAAGATACTATCTTCGCCAAAGCCAAATTGGCTCAAAAGCCTGGTCAATAGGGGTATATTGGCCGTTGTCAACGTATGGCGTCCCGGTCCGAAAGTATCAAGCGATTTGCCGTCCCGGTAGAATACGGCGGCTTGCCCCTGGTACACAATGAGTTGGGCACCCATTTTTATACGCCCTTCCCCATGCTCCGGCCAGCGCTGGACAATTCGGTCCCGCATTTCTTGGGTTAATTCAATGACTTCAGAAAGTGCCACGGTTGTTCTCCTTGCGTGCTGTAGTCTCTATCATAAATTAGACCCTACGAAAAGCCTAAGATTGCTTCTTTTCGTTTATCAAATAAATCGGCGGAGTCGGTAATCGTTTTTGTATAGCGGCGTACGGTCGGAGCAATAGCGCTGCTGTCATCGCCGTCTAAAGCGACCTGCACGCTGTCAATCGCCGCCGCAATTTCATCGACTCTTAGTATCATCTTATGGTCGAACTCATACAGCGCGTCTAATTCATCCTCTTTTATCTTGATGGCATCAAATAGCCCGGCATAACCTTGCGCCGCGGTTTTTACCTTATCAATCAGGGTTTGCAGTCGGGTATTAGCCCGGCCCATCTCATCGAGGTTCATCATACCCGGGCCGGTTAACATTTGGCCAGTAACATCCTCAGCCCGGCTCAATTGCTCACTCAAAAGTCGAGCCAGGTGGTCACGCAGCAGTTTATCCGCTTCTCGACGGACTTCTTTTTCTTTGTAGCCTTTGTATAGGGGAATTTTACTCGCGATCGACTCAAACCAATTTCCTTGGTCAGAGATCGTATCTCTTAAATCATCCATAAAAAATCTCCTTTTAGTGGTAGATGGTATTTGATAAATGTAATGTTAAGACAGGCCTTTTTAGTTCACTCACGATGCTGTTACAGTTTACCCCGAGCTTATTGAGATTAAAAAAATAAACCGGTAATGTCGTCAGGCGACCGCCCAGAGTTTCAAATCGGGGCTACTATCATAAGCCGGTTAGAAACCGACTCTCAAGCCCTCATTTTGGGTCAAGTGCTGGTCTCTTAGTCCGTTTTGAACGGACTTTCTCTTGTAGCCTTGAAATTCATTTCGAGGCGACCGGCAGCAGCGGATTACCGAAATAAATTCTTAACTTTCAACAATCCCAGACGAAGGTAGCCTGAGCAGTAACTCCCTTTTAAAGTGACTGTCATCTTCCAGCCTTGGCCAGCGGCAACCTGGACTAACTTTTTTGTGTTGGGGCGATTGCGGACTAACTTCCCCATTATAGCCCAATTATAAAGAAATGTGAAGACGGCCTGCTTCTGATCAGGGCTACTGCAAAGTCGGTTTATTGGCAGAGCTTAGTTGACATGCACAAACGGCAAGATGGCAAAATGTCTCGCTTGACAACTTGTCAGATTTGTGCAATAATACCATCGTTATCTTAACGATAAGTTAGTTAAAGAATAGAATACATTTTTACATCGCTATCCTAACCAAAGGAGGTGATGCTAATGATAGATTACAGTAGTATATGCAGCGCCGTAGCATCACCTCCCGTTTTCGGGTAGAGGCTACGGCGCGGCAGGGGGTCACACGCAGGTGTGGCCCTTTGTTTTTTGATTTGGGTGGTAGCCATCTTGTCAGTCTGGTTCAATTTTTTATTCCGGCTCGATGGTGAAGGTGAGTGGGAAGCCTTGTTGACGTGCGGTATACTGGGCCTTGAAGACCCGGCTCTTGGCCTCCTGGAGCGGGAGAGTCGTCACGTAAGCGTTGCCTCGGGTATGGGCTTCAAAGGCAACCTGTTCGGCTCGATACACGGATAATTCAAACACTCTGACCAATATGGCAATGACAAAATCGAAGGTCGTTACATTGTCGTTGTGGATGATGACTCGATAGGGACGTGCGAGTTCCTCTTCATCTATGACAACAAATTCGATGTCAAGATCGGTGCCGGTATCGATCTCAGTGTCACCGTTCGAATCGAGAACAACATTGAGCGTCTCTTGGGTCATACTCCTCCTACTCCTCGACAATTACCTGAGTCTTGACAGTCTCAGGGCGCGGCACCTATTTGCCCCAAGGCCATGCGAGCTAGCACGACGATCTCATTTTCACCGCTTACTAAGGCCAGTTGGCCGGCCGTCTCATAGACTGGAATAGCATCGAACTCTCGCCCCTGAAGTTGCAGCGATTGTCCCAATAGTAGCCAGGCTCTGGCCTTACTTTCGTCAAGTTCCATTGCTGCACGGGCATCGATCTCAGCCTGCTCGGGCTGATTGAGCCGAAGATAGAGCTGGCTTCGAGCAATATAAAACTCAATAGAGTCTTCCAACCGGGCTTGCGCTTCATCAAAAGTCTGATTGGCTTGATCCGTTTGGCTCAATGATTGATGTAAGACACCTTTATAGAGCAGGAGGCCCGGATCGCCCGGCAGCTTAACTAATCCCTCGTCCACAGCGGCTAAGGCGGCCCGATAATTGCCTTCTTCGATGGCCACATTCGCCGCCGTTTCTACTTCAAAGCCAATGATCGCTTCCGGAGAAGGAGCAAGAACGGTATTAAAGGCCACAACAGTGCCTCCGATCAGCAAGGCAATGAAAGCCAGGCCGATACCAAGCCGCCGCAGTAGAGCTTTATTCTGAGCCGCGACGATCTCGTTTAGATACCACCACCAGCGTTCGGGCGGCGGTGCAGGCCCAGGCCGGAATTGATCGAGTGCCGGCGGCCCGCCCAAGGCCCGCAATAATGGTCTGGTCGATGTCTTGATACTGGCCTGAATCGTATTAAAGCGTCCGCGCTCCGGCAAAAGATCTATCCGTGCCTCTTCGAACTGCTCGAAGCTGGAGTAGGCTCGATCCAAGTCCCGCAGCAGAATAAGCGCCTGGGTCGAGTTCATAGCCTTGATCTTGGGCTGGCGATTTTCGAGGCTGCTGAGGATTTCCCGCAGCTCATCGGTCGGACTTAAATTTTTTTGTTGCAAATAATTTGATTTTTGCATCGCTTTAAAATTAGGTAGCAGGAATTGAGAACTCGGTAATCGGAGTTACGCCGTACCGATCTTTAAACGCATCACTTTGTGACGCCATCTTCATCCTCATGGGTTGTGTGTCTGCCCGGTGAGTACCGATATTGTAACCAATAACAGGAAATTTTCCCAACACCCATAGGCATTGTTGCCATAATTCAGGTTGACGGAAGTGTCGACGGAGTGGATAAGGCCTGGTTGGCAAAATGAACCGTGAAATGGGTCAACTATGGCACGTTTCACACATTATGACTCCAATGAATCGGTAGGGGGATCCGACCCACGTTTCTTTCCAATTAAGCAATTCGTCTTTAAGAATATTAACGAACACACCGGCGAGCATTGTGGGACAAAACACGATTAGGCTCGCAGACGCTGGTTATTGGGGTCGTGTAGCCGGTCAGGGGCAACCTCAGCCGGCATCCGCTCGCCGAATATGTCAACTTCGACCCTGGTGCCAACCTTGGCCAGTTCCGCCGGCAGATAGGCCAGCCCGATATTTTTGCCGACCGTGTAACCGTAACCACCACTGCGAATACGCCCGACAACCTGACCGTTTGAATACACTGCCTCGCCGCCGTAGATAACGCCGGGGATGCCGCCAAAAGTTAAGGTGCAAAGTTGTTGCGCAATGCCTTTTTCTTTGATTTTGAGCAGGGCATCGCGGCCAATAAAATCGCCCTTATTTAGCTTGACCACAAAACCTAACCCGGCCTCGTAGGGATTTTCGGTGGGAGTGATATCGCTGCTCCAGTAACGGTAACCCTTTTCCAGTCGCAGCGACTCCAATGCCTTGTAACCGACCGGCTGAATACCAAACGCCTGTCCGGCTTTCAGTAATACATCCCAAACTGCAACCGCCTGCTCTGGGGCAGCGTACAACTCCCAACCCAACTCACCAGCGTAACTGACTCGCTGTGCCCACACCTCTCCCCCTTTAATACCAATGTTTTGGGCGCTCATGTAGGGGAAAGCCGCATTTGACACGTCACTGCCGGTCACGGCTTGCAGCACATCGCGGGCGTGGAGACCCCAAAGACTAATACAAGCCCAATCGTCGGTAACGTCCTGCACTTCAACCGGGCTATTGTCGGGAATGTGCATGCTAATCCAGCCCAAATCTCTGGCGGTAAAAGCTGTGCCGGTGATCACCCGGAAATGCTCCTCGGCCAGCCGAGCGATGGTCAAATCACTCTCGATACCGCCATGCTCATTGAGAAACTGGGTGTAGGTCAGACTGCCAATGGGTTTGTCGATGTCGTTGTTGGCCAAATGTTGCAGCAGAGCCAGCCCGCCGGGACCGCGCAGGTCAATCTTGCCAAAGGAAGTCATATCTAGCAGCCCGACTCGCTGCCGGACGGCCTGGCATTCTTGGCCAACCTGCTCAAAGTAAGGTGGCTGAACCCAACCCCAGGCTCGTTGGTCGGCGCCGGCCTGTCGCCCCGGCTTGCCGGGATCGAAGTAGTTGGCTCGCTCCCACCCATTTTTCTCGCCAAAGACCGCGCCCAACTCCTGCAAGCGAGGATAGAGGGCGCTAAGACGCCGTGGACGGCCCCACACAGGTTCATCGTGGGGGTAGTGCAGATAGTAGTAATGCTTGTAGATCTCTCTAGCCTTGTCAGCCACATAATGAAAGTCGGCATAATGTGAGCCAAAACGCCGTACATTCATCTCGAAAACGTCAATCGAGGGTTCCCCTTCGATGATCCACTCCGCCATAATTCTGCCGACGCCGCCCGCCCCGGCAATTCCGTTCAGCGACATGCCTGCCGCCACATAAAAGCCGCGCAAGCCGGGTAGTGGTCCCAGGCAGTAGTGGCCATCGGGGGTGATGGCTTCCGGCCCGTTGACCAGCTTGATGATTTCTGCATTTTCCAAAACAGGCACACGGCGCATTGCCGCTTCCATCAACGAATCAAACAGATCCCATTCCGGGGGCAGGAGTTGTTGGGTAAACTCCCAGGGCACGCCCTCAACAGACCAGGCTTTGGGGTTCAACTCAAAACCACCGATAAGAAAACCCCGCACCTCTTCGCGGATGTAAACAAGGTTGTCCGGGTCGCGCACAACGGGTGTTTCAAGGGGTAATATATGGCCGGGAATGGGTTTGGTGGTTAAATATTGGTGCATCAGCGGGACCATTGGAATGTTAGCCCCAACCATATCTCCAATCCGGGGGGCCCACTGGCCGGCGGCATTGACCACAATTTCGGTCTTAATGGGGCCGTGGTTGGTATTCACTTGGCTGATTTCACCCTGTGGGGTAAGCTCGATGCCGGTCACCCGGATGCCGGTGTACACCTTTACCCCTAACTGTTTTGCCCGACGGGCCAACTCTGTGGTGATGCCGTTGGGGTCAAGATGGCCGTCATCGGGGATGTGAACCGCGCCGTAGAGGCTGTCGCCGCTCATATGGGGAAAGATGCCCAGGGCTTCGGCAGGCGAGATAATGTCAACATTCAGCCCGAGGGCTTTGGCCCGGCTGACATTTCGCTGCAAGGCTTTAAGCTGGTCCCGGCTCGAAGCCAGGCGTAAGCTGCCCACTTGATGCCAGCCCAGCGCGTCGCCGACTTCGGTCTTGAGTTGGTTGTAAAGGTCGATACTGTAATTCATCAACAGCATTTGCGCCGGTGAGGTACGAAACTGGCTGACCAAACCCACAGAGTGGAAGGTGGTGCCGCTGGTCAACTCGCCTTTTTCAACCAGCACTACGTCAGTCCAGCCCATCTGGGCGAGGTGATAGACAATGCTGCAACCTATGATGCCACCGCCAATTACAACAACACGGGCCTGAGTATCCATAAAATTCTCTCCTAATACAAATGATAAGTGCGGAAAGATAAATAATGAATTGTTTGTTGATTCATCATTATCTTTCACTATTTCTTCGTCGCTGTCTGCGGCTGCGCCGGTCACGAGCCCGGGCGAGTTTAGATGGCTTCCAACCGGGCGGCGGCAGCGAGTCGCCGGCGACCAGACCTTCAAATTCGGCCCGAATGCGGGCGTCAACATCGGGCGAAAATACGGCCGGATTATCACCGGTCAGAATTTCTTGAACCCGCCTCATGGCCTGCGCTTGGGCATCAAGCGAACCATTTTCTTCCCAGGTTTGACGCGGGTCACGGTCGGCAATTTCGGGCAAAAGGGCGCAGCTCTTCATCCGTTCCAGGGTGTGCGGTTTGTCAATATACATCCCGCCCGGCCCGGCCTCGGCAATTAAATTCAGGGCCATATTTTCGTGACTGAACTCTAAGCCACGCTTAACCCGTTTTATCATTTCAGCAATTTCGTTGTCGATGGCCAGCATGGCAAAATCAAAGGTCATAAGCGCGTCAATCAATCCGGCCATATTTAATAAATCTGAACCGGCCAGCATGCTGGCCATCGGCGAGAGACTCTTTTCAAAACCGGCCTGGGCATCAACAACCTTGGAATTGGTCAAACCGACATAGCCGGCCGAGGGGACATTGTAGAAACGGGCGAGTTGGGCAAAACCCATCGCCATAATCCCGTTTTCGATGCCACCCGGGGCATAAGCGCCGGTGCGCATATCGGCCACGGTGGGCAGGACACTATAAATCAACTCTGAGCCAAGCCGCGTCATCTGTTTAAGAGTAGCCCAGGCCAGAAACTCGGCATTGCCTTGAGCCAGGGTGCCCATTAGCGTGAGGGGGGAGGTTAAGCCTGCGTTGGGCACAACGGTGGCGTAACCGGGCAGGCCTTCCTCCGTTAAGAACATCAGTAGTTCAGTCGAGTCGAAATCCATTGTTAGGGGTGAAACAACCGCGCAGTAGTGGTGAGTAATTAGGGGACGTGCCCGGTAGGCCGCCTCGCTTCCGGCCACCATAAAACCGAGCTTTAAGATTGATTGAGCCTCGTCTACGTTGGGAACGTTACCACGAACCGGCTTGACGGTGTTTTTTAAAGCCGGGTAGTAGCGGGAGAGGCTGAAGTGACCGGGCCGGGCATCGTCGCACAGAATAGAAACTGAGAAGATGTCCAGCGCCGGAAGCTCGTTGAAAAGATGGGCAATACGGGCCATATCATCGGAGCGGGCGCGCCGCTCACGCCCGCTGACCGGGTCGATGATGTTGGGGGCGGAGCTGCCGGTCATTAGCAGCGGCCCTGCGTTGGGGATCGTCCGGTCAAATTGTGGATCGCGCCCGTGAAAGGTGAAGGTAGGCGGATAGGCAGCTCTAAAATGCTCAATTACCTGGCGCGGAAATTTGACGGTGTGGGTCTCTGAGTCGAACTGGCATCCGTGTTGAGCCAAACGTTTCCGGGCTTTTTCGTGACGTACCAGCAGGCCAACAGTTTCCAGAATTTCAAGCGACGCTTCGTGAATTCGCTCAACTTGCTCCGGAGTCAGCA
>JBFGLD010000237.1:0-7453 GCA_041576335.1 Anaerolineae bacterium
CCGGGCCAATACGTGGCAATACACCAGGGGAAAGTCATCGAAAACGATGCCGATGAATTAGCACTGGTGGAGCGCATAGAGACCAGCTGCGCGAACGAGGTTGTCCTGATCCGACAGGTCTTACCCGAGCCTTCGGAGCCGTTGCGCTATCGTTCGCCACGATTTTTGAGTCAGCAATGACAGACTACTCGTTCGATTACAGCAGCGAGTATAATCCACCCTGACCCTATCGTTGAAATTCGAGTCAGTAAGGCCGGTCAGCGAACCTCTGATGTTACAACCCCGGCGCTTGGTGACTCCCATTCTGATGTAATAATGCTGCAATTACGACCCTACAATCAATATATTGACGCTGCCTCTCCATTTGAGTATACTTTTGTGAGAATTAGCTTACCGGAGACCGTTGTATTATGAGTCAGTCTATTACCATAAATCTGTCCGATCGCTTGTATGAACAGCTTCGGCGTGCAGCCGAGCTAGCGCACCAACCTGTTGAAGTCATTATTACCCAAAGTTTAGCCCATAGTTTACCCCCCCTGCTCGAAGATATTCCCCTAGCCTATCAACCTGATGTTTATCCACTTCTGGAAATGAGCGACGATGAACTTCAACGAGAAATGGAGCAGAGCTTCCCCGCAGATCGGTGGGCAGAATATGAAGCAGTGCTGGCCAAAAAGAAGGAAGGAACCTTATCGCCTGAGGAAGAGAAGCGCCTCGATATACTTCGACAAGAGGCCGATTTGGTCACTTTTCGCAAAGGCTATGCTGCAGTTTTGTTAAAAAGACGCGGGAGCCCTATCCCATCCCTTGAGGAATTGGAACGTTCAAATTGAGCACCTCAGCTCGGCAGCTGCGCCAGCGGATTGCGGTCCAAGCGCGCTATCGCTGTGGCTATTGCCTGACGCTAGAAGTTGTCAGCGGAATCCCGTTAACCCTAGAACATATAATTCCGAAATCACGCGGGGGACAGGATACGGAAGACAACCTATGGCTCTCTTGTCGTTTGTGTAATGAAGCCAAAGGGGTTCTAACTGAAGCCCTTGATCCACAAACCGACGCCCTCACGTCCCTATTCAACCCTCGACTCCAGAGTTGGGCTGAACACTTCGCCTGGAGTGAGGATAGTACCCACATAATTGGCCAAACGGCGATTGGTCGAACCACGGTTGAGGCACTGTCGCTTAACAGTGAACTTCGTGTCCGCGCTCGTGCCATCTGGGCTGAAGCAGGCTGGCATCCTCCCAAATTAGATGATTAATATTTTGGCTATTCCTTTTTTCTCCACGCACACTGACTTGGGTCTAGTTAGTTCACCGCCTCTACAGATTTCCAAGTAGGAACACAAGCAGAACATATGTTTTATCAGTTTCATGACTCACCGTCTCACTAGTTACACGGACACATTTTTTTTTGGACTCCGTGGAACCAGGACCGTCTTTTTACTGGTCCCGGTTCACATCCGTGAGGTCACAAGTTCGAGTCTTGCCGCGCCCACTCCGGGTCGGGCCTTCCCCGCCCGACCCGTTTACCACCGTCCAGACCGGTCGGTCAGACCGGCGGCCATCGCCGGGGTGCAAGGTTGCCAAACCTTCATTGAACCAGTCCCCTTGGTCGGCCGTTTGAACAAATGTTGCCCAGACCTAACCCGCCATGATATGCGCACCTGTCGTTTGGGCAGTGTTGCCAGGCCGTGTCCACCTGGCGGGGTCGCCCTCTTTTTTGCTCAGTCTTAGGCGGCGGTTGGGGGATGAGCGACCATGCTTGGCTCTCGGCCGCTTCACACAGTTCACATTCCGGCTCATTGGTGGGCCCCTCGAACCCTTCCGCTCGCCGTTGGCGTCGTTTCCTACCTTTGGTTTGCCTTTTTTGCCCTTGGTGTTCATATTTGCGTACATCCTGCCACCGCCCGACCCTCTCGATCAGTTGCCAGATCAGCAACAGCAGCAATATTTCTCGCCAAAGATGATCGATGACCATACCTGTTCCTCCGCTTGGTCAGCTTAACGGAGATATGCCACCGTTTTCCTTCCTTGGCAATTATCCCACGCTACTGGAACACGACCGGGGTTGAATTTGCTTGACACTCAGCAACCTTGCACGTAAAATAACATCATAATTGATAGATTATTTGATGGAGATAAAGATGCTTGACAAATTTAAGACCGTTCGCACAACGCTGACACTCCCGGCTGATTTGATAAAACGCTCACAGCACTTCATCGATGGGGGCATCATTCCCAGTCGCAATGCGCTGATTGTTGCCGCCCTTGAGCAATACCTGTTAGAGTTGGAGCGACAGGAAATTGACCGCCAGTTCGAAGCGATGGCAGATGACGATGCCTACCAGGCAATGAACGAACAAATATCGGAATCATTCGCTGAAAGCGATTGGGATGCGTTGGTTGAGGGTGAAATAGAATGAGGCGCGGCGATATATTTGATGCCCGTTTGAATCCCACCGAAGGGTCAGAGCAAGCGGGTGTTCGGCCTGTCGTCATTGTAAGCCGTGACGCGATCAACAAGAATAGCTCGGTGATTGTCGTTATGCCATTGACCAAAGCGGCGAATGTTAAGCGCACCTACCCAAACAATGTCACGATTGCGAAAGGGAAAGGCGGGTTGACGTTTGAGTCGGTCTTGCTCGGTGGACAGGTTCGGGCCATCTCGAAGTCGCGTCTTTTGCGTCAACGCGGAACGTTGTCAACGGAAGTAATGCAACAGGTTGACGGTGCCTTGCGTATTACCTTGGATTTGTAGCTGATTGTAGGGTAAACGCTAGCTCAATCAGAAAGTGTTGATAACTAGGTTGTGGTATCAAGAAGGAGTTTTGGGGCAAGGACGCGGGTCAGGGTATAAACCAGCCTGCGGTTACGCTTGCGTGACCGTAGAGAAGCTTTTGATCCACTTGCCAGTGATCCTTACGAGCCCGGGGAGGTCGGAACCAATGACCAAAATGAGCCGTGATGGCAGAGAAGTAAGCGCGAAAACCGTCGGAGAGAAAGATCGGCACACAGTCAGGAGCCAGGCGTTTTTTGAGCTGATGAAGGAGGGTGTAGGCATCAACGTTCCGGCGACGGCCTAGGTACAAGGCAGGAATAACTTTGGAAATGGGATCGATGGTCAGCCACAGCCAGCGGGCGTGAGCCAGGCCCCGGGTGCGGGTGTGCAGTTCATCCAATTGAACGACCGCCAGCACCAGGTGACGAAAGTAGCGCTCGTGGCAGCGAAGACTGTGAGTGCCGGCGCGTTGGAGCCATCGAGTAATGGTGGCGTTGGTGGGGCTGGGTATGGCCGCGTATCTGGCTGATGTCGAAATCGCCCACGCCGGCTGACAACAAGCCGTGGTGAGGATACCAGGGTACGCGTCTATTTCACGATATCGAAACCGCGGACCTGGAAGCCCACCTTTCATAATATCTTCGCAGTTTCTCCATATCTTCTCCATACCTACCGGTTATAATGAGATCAGAAAAGTAAAAACGACGCCTGATGATAAACATTCAGACGATAATAACCGATAGGAGACAAACAATGAATACAAAAATATGGTTGGTAGTAGCAAGTATAGTCGCAGTAGCTTTAGTAGCAGCCGTCACTCTGGTGCCGATGGCTCTGGCCCAGGGACCGGCGGATGGTTATGGCCCAGGTTACGGCAGAGGCGTGATGGTTAACGGCGGGCAATTTGGCCCCGGCTTTGTCGACGAAGACGGCGATGGCGTTTGCGACAATTTCGTGGACGCGGATGGGGATGGGGTCTGTGACCTCGCCGGTACCGGGCAAGGACAAGGCCCCGGCTTTGTCGACGAGGATGGCGATGGGGTCTGTGACCATGCTGGAGCCGGCCGACAAGCCGGCCGCGGTGGCCGAATGATGGGCCGCTTGTCGCAATAAACTAAGATTACGACAAAACATAACTGAATAGACTTTTTACAACTTCAAGACCGGTTCAGCTGAGCCGGTCTTATTGTTGATTGAAGTCCGCCTCTATGAACGTAGGAATGCTTCCCTGTTTTTTCGGGGCCGGTGCAATTTTCACAGTAGCTCCCTATTTCCTGCATACCTTCCCCACATGGGTTTAGTACAATGTAACCAGAAATCAAAATTATTTATGATAGTGAAATTTGCTCCTCTTCTAAATGGAGCTTTATGATCAACTGGTGGCAGATGCACTGCGGGTGGGGGCTGCTGTCGAAGAAATCGACATTCTCGACCTTGAGGAACGAATAGCTCAGACTGATAAGGCTGAAATCCAACTGGTTTATGAAAACCTGGCGAAAGGCTCCCGTAACCATTTGCGTGCCTTTACCTCAACCCTAGAATAACTGACGGGTCAAATTTACCAGCCCCAATATCTTGACGCCGCAGCCTACGAGACAATTATTCACGCGCCAACGGAGACCGGCGGCAGTGGTCAGCAGCAGGGTCAGCGTCACGGCCAACGAGGTAGTGGATAGCTAGAGACGGTTGATGTGGACTCAAATTGCATTTCTAACCGGTCGCAGCGGCCAATGGGAAATCTGGGTAATGAACGCCGATACCCCTGGCGGGCACAGGTGGCAGCGACCAGCGACCATTATTTTCTGCAACCACTCTGGCTGGATAAACGCTGCACTATAACGGCGTGGATGAGCGAGCGCTTTCGTGGCGTTAGGAAAGCAGACTGTGACCTAAAACCCAAACGATGATACAATCAACGGACAATAATTATAAAATGGAGTAATCTATGAGCCAACCAACCAAATCGTCGCCTACCCGCTCACGCCGGGAAAGGATATTAACCACCGGCCTGATTGTGGTGGGCATTATTTTAATACTCTTCTTTGGTTTTCGGGCAGTGCGCTCCTTTCTTCGTATCCAGTTTACCAGCCTGGAGCCAGGCGTTACCGATGTTGAACTTATCCGCGGCTGGATGACCGTCCCTTACATTGCCACCGCCTATGGTGTGCCGGAAGAATATATCTTTGAACAAATTGGTGTGCCCCAAGAGGGTAATCAAGATAAGGCGCTGTACCGCTTAAACCGCGATTATTTTGAGGGTGAGCCTGAAGCGATCCTCAAGGTGATTCAGGAAGCTATCAAACAATACCAGGCTGACCATCCGCCCCCTACCGAGGCAGAAAATGACTGATTTCGACCTGACCGAGTTTTTTCTGACCGGAATGCTTACCTATGGCCCGCCAGCACTGGGTTTGGCCTTGCTCATGGGCGCGCTGGGGTTGCCGGTCCCGGGCACGCTTTTTGTATTGGCCGCCGGTGCTTTTGTGCGGCAGGGGGTCATAGATTTGGCTAGCGCTGCGGGGTTAGGGTTGTTGGGCGCTGTTTTGGGCGACAGCGCCAGTTACGCCATTGGCTACTTTGCCAAAAGCTGGGTGCAGCGCCGGTTTGGGCAGTCGGCAGTCTGGCAGAAGGCTCAAGACACATTTGAACGGCGAGGGGGAATAGCCATCTATTTAACCCGCTTCTTAATCACCCCCCTGGCTGTACCCACCAATCTTATTGCCGGGGGCAGTGGCTACCCTTTTTGGAGATTTCTTGTCTATGATTTGGCTGGTGAAATCACCTGGATTGCACTCTACGGTGGTCTGGGATACGCTTTTGGCAGCCAATGGGAAGCCATCAACCAATTCATCAGCGATTTCAGCGGCGTGTTAGTTGGGGTGGTGGCTTTGGGAGCCGGAATTTATTTTCTGGTTCGTCGCCGGCGCCAGATCCAACTTGTAGAACAAGCAGCATAAGCGGAGATAATGTTTTGAGAAGAAAAGCTAGGGGGCATCGCCAATGAGACCAAGGCCCGCTTAAGCCGGGTTGTCAAAAAATTGGCCGAATAATTCAGGGTCAACTAGTTTTCTTCGTTTGCCACTATGTCCAGAAGTCTTATAGTTGAACTGCAATCTTATGAATTTTGAGGGTATTCCTCAAGGCAGTCAATGCTTAAAGAGGCTTCTAGGTGTCTGACGAATCATGGCTGATTGAGCGTGCGCAACGAGGTGATCGATCGGCCCTGGCTGAAATTGTAGAGCTGCACCAGGCCAGCATCTACAATGTTGCCCTGCGGATGTGCGGCAATGCCTACGATGCCGAAGAAACGTTGCAAGAGACATTTATCAACGCCATCAAAGCGTTGCCCCGTTTTGAGGGTCGGTCTCGCTTCTCGACCTGGCTGTACCGCATTGTCTCCAATGCCTGCCTGATGCGGCGACGGCTTGAAGCGACCCAACCTAATATTGTTTCGGTAGACGGTCCGGCTAGTGATGAATATGGTGATTTCACCCCAAAATATTTCATTGACTGGTCTCCCAAGCCCGAAAAGGAGCTGCTCGACGCCGAGTTGCGACAGGTCATGGAAGAGGCAATCACCCACTTGCCGCCCAATCTGCGGATTGTTTTCATCTGGCGTGAACTCGAAGGGTTATCAACGCACGAAACGTCTGAGATTTTGGACATTTCCGAGAGCCTCGTAAAAGTTCGTCTGCATCGTGCTCGATTAAGATTACGCGAGTTGTTATCCAACTATTTTGCGGAGCAGGTATCGGTCGACGTGTCTCATGACTAAGCCAACGTGTCAAGCCCTTTTGAGCCAGCTTTCTGAATACATTGACGGTGAGCTAGAAGAAGCCTTCTGTGCCGAAATCGAGCGCCATCTGGCCACCTGTGAGAATTGTCAGGTGGTGGTTAATACCCTGGAGAAAACTGTCGCCCTCTATCGCCAGCTGCCGGCGGCAATATTGCCTACTGAGAAGCAGGACACCTTGTTCAAGGCATTAAATTTGGGCCATTTCCGGCGGCCAGCATAGTCCACTTCTTTTCCTCCTACACACTCCATAGTTTGTAACTATTTCCCTCTATCTGCATCAAATTAAAGTGAAAGGCAACAATCGCCGAGCCTGCGCCTGAAAAACAGGCTTTAACCCGAATGTTGATTTGAACCTCTTCCTATTAGCCTGTATTTAACGTTGTAGAAAGATAAGTAAGAACCTCCAAAGAAAGGATTTTTCTAATGGATAAGCAAACTTTAATCGATCACCTTAACGAAGATCTCGCCGGTGAACTCGGCGCGATCATTCAATACCTGACCTATGCCGCGAAGGTCGGCGGGCCATACCGGCCTCAGCTAGCCCAGTTCTTCCAGACTGAAGTAGCCGATGAGCAGCTGCATGCCCAATTCTTGGCCAACAAAATTGTGGCGCTCGGCGGTGAGCCGGCGACTCAGCCCCGTCCGGTTCCGGCCGCGCATACTAATCGCGAGATGGTTGAAGCAGTGCTGACCGCCGAACTTCAGGCTGTCAAGGACTACACCCAGCGAGCGATAGAAGCAGAGGAATTTGGCGACAAAGGACTGGTTGTGCAGTTGGAAGACATAGTCCGGGATGAGAGTAATCATTCTGAAGAGACGGAACGACTGCTGCGGGATTGGCCGCTCTGATTGTTTACCGAACACCAAGGTAAATAAATA
>JBFGLD010000238.1:0-7449 GCA_041576335.1 Anaerolineae bacterium
ACGCCAATCCGCTCGTGCTGGTAGATGTAATATAGGTCACCCACCGCGAGCATTCGCTCCGAAGTGACGGTTTCGTCGTAAGGTTCGACGCCCGGCGGGACGCGTGTCTGGCCGAATTCGGTGGCTGCGCCAGGGCCGATACCAATCAATTCGGCCAGGCCTTTGTCCGGCGGCGGCGATGTTTTGGCGTCTGCTTTCACCACCGCGTCCAGCATGTCGTCAATTTGCTTGGTCAGGGCATCGGCCAGTTGCGGGTTCTGGATCAGGTCGGCGGCTAACCGGCCGGTCACCGTTTCCCGCAGGGCTGCAATACGATCATAAAGATTTTGAGATTCTCGTTCGGTCGCCATAAGGCACCTCCTCGTTTACACAATCATACCGGTCGCTTAACATTATGGCCTCCGCACATCTTGGGCCAGTTGCTGTACCTGTTGCAGATAGTTGCGAAGTTCCTGCAGCGGATGTCGTACCCGCGGATGCCGCAAGCCATCCGGCAGCGCCGGCTCATAGGGGATGGACTGAATAAAGCGCCGTACCAATCCTTCAATGCGCTGGGCGGTGGGTATGATCGTCTCAACGCCGCGCCGGCCACCTTCGTGCACAAGCCGAGGTGCTTCTTCAGAGGCAAAGGTAACCACCCACGACAACAATTCCTCGACCAGAATGGGCCGCCCGTCTTCAGACCGGAACGAAGCCACCTGTCGCTCCGCCGGCCCCACAAAGACGGAGTTCATCGCCGCGTAGATCTCGTCTACCGACTCGGCCACGACCGACAGCGCCCGTGACAGCAGCACCAGCCGGGTGCCCAAGTCTCGACCGAACCAGACGGTCCGAAATTCATTCCAACTGTTTCGCAGGGAGGTTACGTAATCTCGGAGGACGACAAAGTTCGTGACGTTTGTTTCCTCTTCAAGCGTGTTGACTTGACCCGGGATTAGTCCAAATACGCTCTCCAGGTAGCCTAGTTTGCCACCGGGAATAATCTGGTTGTTAATACCGGTCGTATCCTGTTCCAGCAGCAATTCAAATAGGTTTTCTACACGCTGCACGCGCGGACCGCCTTCTAACCCAAACTCATTGATTACCTCAATCAGCTGGTCACGCACGATGGCCCGGGCGGCGTAGACTTCTTGCTCATCCGCATCAGGTAGCAGGGGATACAGCCCGCTTAACAGCGGCAAAGAGTTATCGAGGGCGACCTTGCCCCGGGTATAGAGGCTGGCCTGGGCGCCGGTCACGCCGCCGCCGAGTTCGGTCTGTCCGGCATAGCTGCGCGGGGTCCAGGTAAACTCGACGTGTCCTTCAACCTCCACAACCTGAAAAGATTGGTTTAGAGCTGCCATAAATGAGCGTGGATCGTTGGGCTTGGGCAACCGCCCCAATACCTCTCGCAGCGCGCCTTCAAGCGTCCGCTGCAACGGGACAGCTCCGCCCGAGGTCGGACCGGTTGGCAGAGACGGTGCGGACAAGCTGAACTCCGACGTCAGAATGGGATAAGAGGCGATATTTTCGGCCGAGTCGCCAATACCCTTGATGCTGAAACGCTGACCTTCAGGTGAGGTGACCTCGTCGAACTCCTGTAGGCATTGGGCGATGAACTCGCCTAAATCTGCCAATTGCTCACGGCAGACCCGGATTTCAACTGAGTCGGTCGGGGCAGCTAATCCAAAAAGGCCGACGAAGGTGCTTTCGACATTGCCACGCTCTGTTTCACTATCCTGAAGGATACCGGTCGCCGTAGTAAATAGGAGCGTAACCGGGCGAAGCCCTGGCAGCCCGATGCGTAAGCTTTCGAGGCGAGCTTGCTCGTCGTCGCAGTCAAGTTGGAGTCCGTTAGCCACCCCCGTCGCATCGGGATTGCCCACATTAGGTATTCTTGGATCGCCAACGGGAAGGCTGCCGGCAAGCCGCTGGAAGGCTCTGGACAGGTCGCGCCATTGGTTTTCTACCGACTCCAGGCAGTTGTTGACCATTTCGTAAATCATCGTTTTGCTTCTCCTTTCAACGTGGTGCACTGTTCAATATCGGCTCGGCGCGTCTGCCCGAATCGTCGATTTTAACCGTTTCTGTCGTTGACTCGTCCAGCTCGTCAAGCAGCTTTTCCGCCTCTTCATGAGCCTCGAGAAACTCATCACTAATATGTTTTAGATCGGCAGGAAACAACAACTTCTGCCCACGAATGCGCGCCCGCGCCGATACAGCCAGTCCGCTCAATTGGGCACTGATATTGTGTATCTGCTGAACGATGCGGCGGTGTGCGTGCTCGGAAATCGCCTGCGCATTTTCGGGCGATAAATATCGCTCTTGCTCTGCAAGCCACCGGCGTTCTCTAACAACAATATCGGATGAATCCTTAACTAGGTCTTTGAAATCACTAACAGAAGAACTCTGCAAGAGGTCGCCGCTGCTCAGTTTATGGATATCAGCTTCAAGCTGTGCCAGTGTGTGGTCAAGTATTGCCAGCACCGCTTTGGCTTCCTCTACGCTGACAACGGGCCTCGCCGAGGACTCACCGGGCTGCATTCTGGCAACCGCCTCTCGTAATCGAGCTATCTCATCAACCAAACGGATGAACTCGGGCGACGGTTGGCCTACAGGCAGACTCGCCACGGTTTCTCGCAAGAAATTTACCTCGTCGGCTAGACGGGCGAACGCTCCCAATAGTTCGTCCGGGTTCAGATTAACCAAGGCCGCCGCAATTTCGCCCAACATATTTTTGATTTCAGTCAGGACTAAAATCTCATGATCATCATCTTCGCCGTCATCATGATCATCTTCATCTTCGCCATCATCATGATCATCATCTTCGCCGTCATCATGATCATCTTCATCTTCGCCGCCATCATCATCATTTTCTTCGTCTTCCCCATTCTCTTCTTCCTCGTCATCCTCCTCTTCTTCCTCCTCCTCTTCGTTGCCCATTTCGTCGTCTGTTCCTTCCTCCGGATCTGCTTCGCCTTCTTGGTCTTCGGGTGCTGCCTCCTCAGTGACAGTTACATCTGAGCCTGGCGGCGAAGTCGCCGGCGATGGTTCGAGGGCCGGCGTGCTGCCGGCTTCATAGGTCGCGCCGGTCTCTTCCGCCGCTGTCGTTTCTTGGCCTTTTACCAGATCTAAGTCTGGAGTCGATTCCGTCATTTCTTTTTTTTCCGCTTTTCGTCTCGGACTAGCCATGCTAACCTCCTCATCTTCGTCAATAACAATAGGCTGTCGTTCGGTGCGCTCGGTCGACGCCCCGACCTGGGCGGGATCAGCCGCCCCTAAAACGTGCAGCCGGGCCGCTCTTCAGGTGATTCTGTCCGGCATAACGTCCGTGTCTTCAGAAATCGTAATTTTCTGCCCAATGTTGGTGGCCTGGACCGATACCGAGGTCGTTCCTACCCGTTCAGCCATCTCCTGCCAACATTCAAAGAGCGACTGGTTAACCTCGTACAGGGGCGGCTGGCACTGGTCGAGCGCCTGTTTAACGCTGTCGGCCCAGCCGCGCCACTCACTGCCCAGCCGCCGGCCCAAACGGACCAGTTCCGTCAGCTGCGGCTCAGACATCAGTTCGGTTAACAACCGCCGCGAAACAAGATTAAACTGTTCCTGGCAGTTCGTCAGGGCCAGCCGGGCCCGGGCTAAATCGGTGGGATGTTCAACAGCCGTCCGGGCCTCTTCAGCTGCCTCGAGCGCCCAGCCAATCCGGCTCCACAGATCGGTCACCACCTCAGCTAAATCGTCCGCCAGCTTGTGGGCACGGGGTCTGTCCTCGATGAACACCTCGAGGTATTTCAGGCTGGTGTGCAATTGGCTGAGTTTGTCCGGTAGCTCCTGGAAGGTCGCTTCAAGCGCCATAACCTCATCTCCTGGCTAGTTCTTTATAGAAATTCTTGGTAATGATCCCTGGTCGAGCCAGGCGGCGGTCGAGCGCGACCCGAGCCGCACCGATCAGAAACCGCTCCGGAATGACGCCGGGGTCAACCCCGGCTGACAGCCGCCTGGCGGCTTCTTCGATCATGTGCTGTTCCTTGGGCGCAAAACGGAGCACCTGGGCCAGGCTCTTGTTCCCCAGGCTGGGATATGGCTGGAAGCAGACCGTGTCCACCACCAGTGCCAGCGCCTGGGGCGCTGTGTCCAGCAGAGGACGGGGAAGATTGCCGGCGTGCGGATCGGGATAAAGGCGCGTCCAGGCCCGCTGGTACTGTTCCGCCTCGTCGGGAAAACCCATTTGGCGCAGCAATTCAACACTCAACAAAGTGCGCAGGTACGGGGTTGGGTGTGGCCCACGTGAACTGTACCCCAGCACCGTGGCCGGCGACCGGCCGACAACATCCATTAGCGAGGCCACCACCGCCGGGCCACCGAGCAGCAAGCCGCTCAGGTCGGCGAAAGACTCGCGGTTCCAGCGGGTCCAGACTGAGGCGACAAAGCGGCTGTGGCCAGCACGCCGCAACCGCCGGGCGATCTGCTGCGGAATGATCTGGGCCAGTCCCAGGTCATTTTGTAGATTGTGACTGACTTCGTGCAGCACCGCCCCCAGAGTCCATGGATTGACCAGCCGGTGGTAGGGCAATTGGATTAGTGGAAACGGGTTGAGCTGCTGCCCTAACCGCCGCAGCGGAATCCCCCGGCGAAAAGTGGCGGGAGAAAAGCCGGTACGCATATAGGAAAAGGGTGGCGGCGACGGAATAGACCGGGCCACGCCCAGCCCGGTATAGGCATCCTGGTAACAGTCAAGGGCAATACGGTCGCAGCTCAGTAACCAATCTCCAAATTGAGACTGCCGCTGTCCGAAGAGTTCAAAGTAGAAATCCCAAATACGCTCGACGGCCCGGACCCAATCGTGTGCTTTTTCTTTGTAACGAACGACCTGCTGTAAGCGAGCGGTAGTAGGTTCACGGATAGCGGTGCCGGCGACGCGGTTAACCTGTTGGGCGCGGTTAAGCAATTCCGCCCGTAGTGAGGTAATCAGCCTATTGGCAGCTTGAATATGGGCTTCAGTGGGTGCAGCCGGTCCGCTGCCAAACTCATCACGCCGGAAAGGACGCAGCGCGGCGGCATGGCGAGCTACGTTAATAGACTGCGCCCGCAGCCAAACCGGTAATACAGCCGGCTGGCCCGTCTCCCCGTTCACCCTCTTGGGAGTTTTGGGGCGGCGTTGCGTTGGGTGCCTACCATTCGGTTTAATCGTTGCTAGTATTGAGTCCACGGGGTCGTTGCTCCGTCAATCTACCTCAACTGTGGGGCCATGGGTTTATCGGCGAGAGGGGCCAACTGCCGGCCCTCCAGTTCCAACGGCACGATGATACCGCCCGTCCAGGGCGCGGGAGCGCCGGTAGGCTTGGATGCACTGCCGTGGACTGCCGAGAACACCGGCGGTTTGCCGGGCCAGGGTTCGCACGGCGGTCTGCGGCGTCACCGGCCGGCCTTGCGCCGCCTGTCTGGCCATACTGGTTGCCGTACGGCGGACGATAGTCGGCAGAGTGCGCACAAGCGGGCGGGTAGTCGGACTGCGGCGCAGAGTGCGGGCGATGCCGGTCGCGCCCTGGATCAGACGCGGAGCGGCCCGCATGATGGACGGGGCAACGCGAGGGATAAGCCGCGCCGCCAGGGGGATAAGGGCCCCAATAAAAGCTTCGGCCTCGGCTTCGCTTTCAGATTCGGTGGCAGCGTGGCCCAAGTGCTCCATCAAGGCGTCGGGATAGACTCGCCGAATGGGGTTCAGTTCACCTTCCCACTCGAATTCGCCTTCCCCTTCCCACTCAAACTCTGCCTCAAATTCGGATTGGGGTAGCAATCTGCCAACCAAGCCGCCCACCTGCGGCCCTAGCCCGGCCCGCAGAGCAGAGCGGGCGGCGGTCAGCCCAACCCGGCGTAGCGCCGGGGAGCGGACTGCCCGCGTGGCCAGCCCGGCCAGGCGCCGGAAGAACTCTTCGCTTTCGTACTCCCCTTCCAACTCGCCTTCCCATTCACTTTCGAATTCATACTCTTCTTCCAGTTCCGGCAAGGCTTCCCATTCATATTCATACATCGCCGTTCGCACAGTTCATCCTCCTTAATGTCAATAGTTAGGTAGGAGTTAAAAATTCTTGCTTTCTGCAGGTTAGGCTCGCACCGGGCGGCGGACTGGCGCGCGGGTTGGCATGCGGCGGGCAACGGCCCGGCTGGCCCGTACGTTGCGCTGCAGTGCGGCGGCGCAGGTACGCGGGCTGCCCAAGACGCGCCGGGTCTGGTTGGCCATAACGCGGGCAGCAGTGCGCCGGGTGACAGGTTGTCCGGTGGCGGCTCGCCGCGTCAATGTATTCGCTGTACGTCGAACAATGGTCGGTACTGCACGCACGGCGGGGCGGGTAACCCGGCGGCGGCGCAGGATCCGGGTCAGAACGGCTGTACCACGGACCAGGTGAGGCAAAACGCGGCGCAGGGCCGCCCGATCGGCCCGTGACAAGATTGCCGTAGTGGCGGCTCCGGCCATGGCTTCCGCTTCGGCCTCAGTCTGCGCTCGTGAGGCTACGGCAGCCATAAACTCTGCTAGAGCTTCTTGTTGGGTCATTGGGCCTTCTGATTCAAACTCACCTTCCCCTTCGCCTTCATACTCGCCTTCCAACTCGTACTCATATTCCCCCTCCAATTCATACTCAAATTCGCCTTCGCGGAGGGCCGAAGCAGCAACACGGCCGATAACCCCGCCGAGCGGGCCCCCAACCGCCGTGCCTACAATTGGCGCGGCGACTCGGGCGACCCGGCGCAGCACCGGCGCCGCACGGCGGACAAAGCCGCCGACGCCACGAGCGATCCGGCGAAAGAACTCTTCGCCCTCATACTCGCCCTCAAATTCCCACTCGCTCTCGAACTCGCTCTCGCCGAGCAGGCCGCCAATTCCGCGAGCAATGGTACCCAGGAACTCCTCGCCCTCGTATTCGCCCTCGAGCTCGCCTTCCATTTCCCATTCGCACTCACCTTCGAATTCACCTTCAAATTCAGCCATACCTTCCAACTCGGCTTCAAATTCCCTGTCCATAAGTTGCCTCCTTACAATTGAGTTAGTGATCATTCTAAGATAACTTTCAACAGCGTATCCTATTTGGCCGGTCGGGTATAGTCCCTTTTTTTGGGGAGGCGTAAGCAAGTTCCTGTAAATGAGTGTCGCTCAAATGAGCGATTGTCTGTTGAAGTAGGTGCTGTTATAATGACCGATTATAGAGGGGGGATTAAATCGTAGCGTACGTGGCATTGGAGCGAAGCATACCCCTACAATCCGAGGCAGGGTCGCGTCGAATACATTCTCCCGAAGATACTACTTTCCAAATTTCCCTCACTTTTATCCACGCCCAGCCATATACTCCGGGAAATCGTTCAAATTCCATTGCTGTGCCGTACAGACAATTTTTGAATTACGACTTATAATCATGATCATTTCCATCTGGGCTTTCGTCTTTACTATCTTCTTAAGGGAAATGAGGGGGTAAT
>JBFGLD010000239.1:0-7437 GCA_041576335.1 Anaerolineae bacterium
CACGTGAGGATTGGCGGCCCCAGCGCGCGAGGCCGCGCTCAGGGCCAGATCCCGGCTCGAGGCTCGGGCGTGGACCAGGGCGGCGCTAGCCCGTTCGAATTCCTGCCGCCCGTTGCTGCCCTGCACAAAGTAGCCGATGACATCCAACCCCTCGCTCGATAAGCGCGGATAGACGAGCGTCTCTTCGGTCACCATAACGCTGCCGGCAATCGCCCCGACCGCGTTGGCTACCTGATGGTGCTCCGGTAAAATGAGGTCGGTCTGCAAGGTCTCGGCCACATCTTTGAGAAAGATTCCGGCCGGCGCCCCAATACCGATGATTGGCCGGCGCAGCCGGATCCGGGTCTCCAAATGGGGGTGGTTGGTCCGGGTGGGGAGGCTGTTATAAAAAAACCAGCGTCCGATGTCGTCATCGCGGGCCAGGTTATCCGGACGCAGCGTCTTGCCGCTGAGAAAGGTGACGACGGCGTGGACAATCGTCTCGGTCATTTGGGCCCAGACCTGCCGGCGAATTTCGGCCGGATCCTGACGCTGTAACCGGGAGAACACCTCCAGGGCCAGGCAGGCAGCTTCGCTATCCCAGGGCGTGTAACGTGCCTCGACGTGGAGGAGGTCGGTTGGGGTCAGCCCGGCCTGGCCGATAATCTCCCGGCGCAGCAGGTCGGCCACATCTAGCTGAGCCGGATGCAGCAGGTTTAGCTGTTTAAGAATGTCCGGCAGCGGCTGGGGGCCGGCATGCAAGAAGTCAATCAGGGCTTGTTCGCGTCCTGCTTTGAGCCGGCCTGGTCGTCGAGGTTCGCGGAGTAAAAACCAGTAGTCCAACCAATCGGGTGTGGTTTCTGCCCAGGCCCGATTCGAAAGTGCTTTGAGTTGAGGGCATACCTGGGGGTACTGCCGGGCCAGGTAGGCCAGGGGCACCACCCGCGACGGTCCAACAAGCAGTTCCCCGGCCCGGCTGAGCCTGAGGTGGCTATCGCCGCCCAGGGCAATGGACACCAGGTTGGCTGCCTTAACGGCCGTTTTGTATCCGTTGACGCTGGCCCCTGCTTCGCTCACGGCCACCTGCCCGTTCTGAAGAAGGGCGATATCGGTGGTTGTACCGCCGATGTCGATAACTAGGGCATCGTCGAGGCCGGACAGGAAGTGCCCGCCAATGGCGCTGGCCGCCGGTCCGGAGTGGATCGTTTCGACCGGGGTGCGAACGGCTACGCCGGCACTCATCAAGGTGCCGTCGCCGCGCACGACCATCAGCGGCGCATCAATGTGACGCCGCTGCATGGCCTGCCGGACGGCCAGGACGAACTCTTGCAGCACAGCTAACAGCGAGGCATTGAGGGCCGCCGTGGTTGCCCGCTCGACCGAACCCAGCTTGGTAGAGAGGTGATGTCCCAGGACGAGGGGCAGGTCGCATACGTCAGCAATGGCTTCGCCGGTCCGGTTTTCGTGATCCGGGTTGAGCGGGCTGAAGTAACCCGAAATGGCGATGGCATCAACCTGATCCTTAATTTGATTAACGATGGCCATAATCGCCGGCAGGTCAAGCGGTTCGCACTCCTGGCCAAAGAGGTCATGCCCGCCGCGAAAATAGTAATAGTGAGACGTGGCGAAACGCCCGGCCATATTGAAGGCGGCAATCAGCTCCGGGTCGTAGCCGATCAGCAGCAGGGCGACCCGCTTGCCTTTGCCTTCGGCAATGGCATTAGTAGCCAGGGTGGTGGAGATTGAGACCATTTTGACGGCTGCCGGGTCTGCTATCTCAATACCCTTGATGACCTCCTCGATACCAAGGGCTAGGTCTCGCTTGGTGGTCAGGCTTTTGTGCGCAGCTAACAACCGGCGCGAGTCATAATCCAGCAGCACGCCGTCGGTGTAGGTACCGCCCGTGTCTATACCTAACACCAATGATTTCGGATAGGCGATTTCCAATTAAGTTCGCTCCGTCGTTAGGTAAACATCTTCACGTCCAGCTCCTCGTCTTTATGGCGGGCATCGGCCAGCTCGCAGATGCGGCGCAGTTCCTTGTATGTGGCCTCATCCAGGAGCGGCTCGGTCTCCGTTTCCAGTATCTCGATGACCCGCTCATGGACTCTTTCGCTGTAGCGTTTGCTCCCGGCCAGGTCCCAATCAGCCCAATTCTGGCGGTCGACCAGCTTGGGGCGCCAGATTTCCTCCTTGAAACGGAAGTAAGTGTGGTCGTGCTCGAGGTAGTGGCCGCCGGGGCCGACCTCGTTTATTACGCTCAGGGCTCTCGTCTCATCGTCGACGGGAATGCCGCGCAGGATGCGCTTGGTCATATCAATAATTTCGTCTGAGGCAACCAGCAGTTCCATCGAGGCGGTCAGGCCCGAATCCAGGTAGCCTACATCGTGGATCATATTGCCGCCAACCAGAGTCGCCGTGGCAATGTTGATGCTGGCTTCCATCGCGGCCTGCTCATCAAAGAGCTTGGCGTCGGAGCAGCCGGCCGTTTCGTACATCGGCACACCCAGCCACTTGGTGATATCGGTATAGCCGGCGCTAAGCAGGGCCATCTCGGGTGCCCCATAAGCATAGATGGTGGTCAACATATCCATGTTCGACATCAGGCCGCCGATGATGATTTGGGCACCGGGCCGGCGTAACTGGCTGAGCACAATGCCGAACAGGCTCTCGGCCAGGGCCTGAACCAGCGTTCCGGCCAGGGTAGTCGGCGCGGTGGCACCGGCCATCGGGCAGGGGGTGTAGACGAAGGGAATGAAATTGTCGCAGGCGAACAGAAGCTTTTGAACAACTTCTTGCGAGTGGCTCAGCGGCGAGACCGGCTCGATATACAGCGAGAAAGCCGGGCCTTTTCTCCACTCTTCCTTGCCGCCCAGCCGAATGTAGGCCATCTCAAGCTGGTCGCGAACGCCGTCCAGGTCTACGGCCGTGATATTGATCGGTTTGCTCGTTCCTTCGAGCATGGCCAGGTATTGCCAGCGGTCATAAGTGCCAACCGCCGTGTCCTGGGTGATGCCCATCGACATATGAAAGTCGATGTTGGGCAGGGCCTGGGCCAGGCGCGCCATATTTCTAACGTCCTGGTACGTCGTCCGCCGCCGCTGGCCGGTGTAGGGATCGTTGATAAAGGGCGTATCGGAGCCGGTACCGAAGTAAATCTGGTTCTTGAACAGTTCCATGCGATAGCGGCGGTCGGGTCCGACCAGATCGACTTTACCGGGCACGGTGACCCGGGCTTTGTCGACCATCCAAGCGGGGGTCTTGACCAGGCTGCTGTCTTCAGTGGTTTCTTCGACGGTTGCACCGCCAGAGTAGGCCACCTCGACCCCTTCCGGTTCGTAGACCCGCACTCCTGTTTCGTGTAGTACGCGTAAAGCTGCATAGTAGATGGCTTCGACCTCATCTTCGCCAAGCACCTGCAGCGTGGGCGTAGCGTTGACGGTATAGTTGGTCTTTTTTACTTGCATGGTCACTCTCCTATTAAACCTGCCGGTTTGGCTTGGGTGCGTCCCAAAATTTGGGAAAGTACGGGGGGATCCCCCCGAATCCCCCCGGGTTTGTCCCAGATTTTAGGAAGCTGGGACAAACCCGTTTGGCTTAGCCATTTACAGAATAAAATCATCCTGACGAATTTCGCCACCGGGAGGAATCACCACAAAATCATCGCCGGCCGCATCTAAAGCGCCCGCGTCGCTGTTGTCGACGTTCAGGACAAGCTCGATCAGACGACGGACGTAAGCATCGGAACCGAGAATTTCTTCGTAGCGGAGGCCCCACTGCTGGCAGTAGCGAGCCACCGCTTGGGCTTGGGGACGGTATTTTTCCAGGTCGGCCTGGCTGTGAGCGATCAGTACCAGGCGCTGGTAGTGCTGGTATTGTTGGTCCATAATCCAGGCGGCATCTTCGGGGCCATATTTTCCAACGTACTCTTCATATTCTTTAAGCGGATAGCTGCCCGACTCCAGCCAGCCTTTGCTCAGGTAGTAGGTGCCGGGCTCCGCTTCGAATTCTCGCAAATAGGCCTGGCGCGAGCCTAACAGAATGGCAATACAATCGTCCGCCCGAGGGACCAGCAGCGTATGCCTGCCGGCCTTGATCCCATTCAGACCGTTGCCACACAGGCCATAGCCCAGGACCACGAGGCTTGGTGTTTCGACGCTGTCGATCGCCTCTTGCAGCGTCCAGGTCATTTTGCCGGGTGTCCGATGCAGGCCGTAGTCCATAAAGCTGATTTGCTCAGCCAGATTTTCGGGCAGCAGCTCTTCCAGCATGTTTTGCAGCACCTGGCAGGCAATAACAACGACCGGTATTTTCTCTGGTGACGACATAATTACTTCCTCATCTCCGCTCCTACACCGCTCTCATAAAGCGCTTGGCCATTTCCGTGCCGGCCACGGCATTAGAGCCATAGCCATCGGCGCCGATGCGTTCGGCAAAAGCAGCATCCACCGGCGCGCCGCCGACCATAATCTTGACCCGGTCGCGCAGACCGGCTTCCTCGATGGCTTTGATGGTGTAGCCCATCGCCCGCATCGTGGTCGTCAGTAAGGCCGACATGCCGACGATATCCGGCTGGTGCTCTTTGATGGCCGCGACGAACCTCTCCGGGGCGACGTTAAAGCCGAGGTCAATCACGTCAAAGCCGGCACCCTCACACATCATCCCGACCAGATTTTTGCCAATGTCGTGCAGATCACCCTTAACCGTGCCGACGACCATTGTGCCGAGCAGGCTCGCCCCGCTGGAAATGAGGTGCGGCCGTAAAACCTCTAGTCCGGCGTGCATGGTTCTGGCGGATAGGAGCACTTCGGGCACAAACATAGCCCCGCGTTTAAAGCGGGCTCCAACTTCGTCCATCCCGACGATCAGGCCATTGTCCAAAATATCTTTCGGAGCCACTTTCTGCGCCAAGGCTTTGCTTACCAGTTCAGGCGCTTTAGCTACGTCTCCCTTTAAAACGACCGTTGACAATTGTTCAAATATTCCATTCATCGTGTTAATCCTTTATTACACTTTTTCTTTGACTCGATCTTCAGCAGCTTCAAGAACTGCCTGAATTACTTGCGTAGTTTCCGGCTTGATCGACGAGGGTTGGTGGTTAGCCAGGATATCCTGCACCCGAGCGATGACCCGGTCGCCCATCGTCGTCCGGCCCATCATTTCCCACTCTTCAAAGTTACGCCGGTCGCACAGGTTTGGATACCAAAATTCGTTCTTGAAGTAGCGATGGGTATGTTTTTCATATAGATAGTGACCGTTGGGGCCGACATCGTGGATCACGTTGACGGCCAGGGTGTCTTCGTTGACCTCGATCCCCCGGGTAATGCGCCGGGTGTAACCGATGGCTTCATCCATCATGGCGGTCTGCAAGATCGAGCCGGTCAACCCGCTTTCGGTATAGCCGACGTCGTGGCACAGGTCACCCCCGCTCAGGGCAGAGAAAAAGCATGACAGCGAACCTTCCAGGGCGGCTTGCTCGTCAAGAACCTTCGAGTCGGTACAGCCACCCGTTTGCCACAGGGGCAGCCCGGCGTAATGGGCCAGCTCGGTGATACCGGCCATCATAAGCGACAGCTCCGGTGCGCCGTAGCTGAGAATCATATCACTCATATCCAGCACCGAGAGCACGCCGCCCATAAAGAATGGCAGGCCGGGCCGGATCGCCTGGGCCACGGTTAAGCCCATCCACGACTCCGCTGCCGCTTGAATAATGATACCTGCCGCCGTTATGGGCGCAGTGCCTCCGGCCAGCGGGCAGGGGGTAAAAATTACCGGCACCCGGTGCCTGGCCGAGAAAATGAGTTTATCCATGGCCTCAAAGGTACTGACCAGCGGCGACAGCGGCTCGCAGTAGTGCACATAGTTGGGCCGCTTTTCAAATGCCGCTTGCCCGCCCGCTTCGGCGATAGCTATCTTGTGGATGTCTGCTGCGTCATCCCGGCCGTACGACCAGGCCACGATCGGCTTGCCGGTATTGGGAAACATCGTCGCAAACTCATAGGTTGCGGCAGTTCAGGGTGAACATCGCTGACAGTACCCAGCGACTCGCAAAAGTCGATGTTGGGCAAAGCATCGCACACTTTAGCTACGATCGCCGCATCGGACTTGAGATAAGGGCGGCGCTCCAGAGTCTCGACATCAATAAAATTGGGCGGCGTCGGACCGGGGCCAAAATGGGCCCGACCCGGGCCGATATGGATGTTGTGCTCAGGATTTTCATCCCGGGCGAAGATCGTAAAGCTGCGCGGTGCCAGTTCCAGCGAGCGCTTCACCAAATACGAGGGAATGCGCACCCGGAGACCGTCCACCCAGGCCCCGGATTGCTTAAGAATATCGCGGGCTTCGTCGTGGTGAACCTCGAGGCCGGTATACTCCATCACGTGGAGGACGCCGTCGAAAAGTTCTTGTAACTGGTCCTTCGAAAGCAGCTCAAAGCGAACACCCGAGTTAATTCGATAATTCGTCCTCATTGAGGACCTCCTTTCACTGTCTGAGTTTCCTCGAAAAGTGCCGGTCGCATCTGAGGGTGCTCACTCCGTCGGCTCGGTGAGGAGCGAAGCATCCTTTGATGCCGAAGCGCTTTCCCTGCTGGATAGACTTTTCGAGACATCACTGTCTTTATATGGCTGCGTCGGCCAACTCCGCATCGCCGTGCTGCTTCAGCTTAGCCAGAGCGGCCAGCGTTTTGTCAGGCAGCGGCAGTACGTTGTGGCTCTCCACAATACCGATCACTTTCTTCCGGACACGCCGGGCCATATCCTTAGATCCGGCCTGCTGCCAATCGTCATAGCTCTGCCGGGCAAGGAGCGTGGGCATCCACAGCTGCTGGCGGAAATGGTCGTAGGTATGGTCTTCTTGTAAGAAATGCCCGCCGGGGCCGACTTGCTCGATAACATCCCGAGCCAGGGTTTCGGCCGTGACCTCTATACCCCGAATGAAGCGCTTAGCCATACCGATGACCTCGTCACCCATTACCAGCATTTCGGCCGAGCAGATCATGCCCCGGTCCATGTAGCCCACATCGTGGATCAGATTCAGGCCGGCCAATCCCTGGGCCAAGATGGAGAAGGTGCTTTCTATGCCGGCCTGGGCATCCAGCAGTTTGGAGTCGGCTGCGCCGGCCGTGCCCCAGGTAGGCAGGCCAAAAGATTGGGCCACCTGGGCCTGGGCGGCCAAACCGAGGCTGGTCTCGGGCGCAGCCTGCACCAACTGGGTGGTAGCCATATCGAAAATACCGATATTCGCGCTGAGGGAGCAGGGTGCGCCGGGCCGCCGCAGTTGGATCAGAACCAGGCTGATGAGTCCTTCGGCAATAGCTTGGACTACGGTTCCGGCCAGCGTGACCGGGCTGGTAGCGCCAGGTTGGGCCGCAGCGCCGGGAATCTGGGGCATGCCCAAGTCCGCAGCTACAAACATTCGGTCGATGACGTCGGCCGGAAAAACCAGTGGTGAGATAGG
>JBFGLD010000240.1:0-7434 GCA_041576335.1 Anaerolineae bacterium
ATAGGCGCCGTTATCATCGGAATTCCAAAATATCTCAAAAGTGATCCCCTTGGCCTGAACGGTTACGTATCGAGAGGGAACGCCGAACCACTCTGTTGTTTCCGGATTCTGGGGATCCTTAGGATGAAACTCGTACACAAAGCCTTCGATGCGCGTGTCGGTAATGGGGACCAACTTGCCACGCGAGTCTTTATCTTTGCACTCGTCCTCCAAATCCTCCAGGTAGGCGTTGAAGGCAACGGCATCTTCCGTATCAAAGCCAAAATCAATCTGTACCTGACTTGTGCAAATTAACTCCTGCGCGTCCGGATTGTCTTTGAGGAAGTCTTCAATGGTTTGAAGTTCGTACTCCTTTCCTCCCCTGACCCCCACCCGAGCGGTAGGCTTCCTGAAGGGATCCGGCTGGATCAGTTCGGTTCCGTCCCTACTAACACATTTGAACATCGTCGGGTTCATTGGACCAATCTTTCCGGTCGGTTCGCCGGCATTGACCCAAGTGATACTGCTACCGACAAGTAGCAAAGCCAAAATGAGCATAGGAAACCATTTTTTCATAAGGTTTTGCTCCCGTGGATTACTTTCCATAAAATAAAACCAATTCCATTGTAACATAGATAAGGGATAGAATCAATAGCGGGACGATTCTTGACCCAGCTCACGTAAAGCCAAAGAACTGAACTTTGTACAGGCAGGGCCATCTCATACCTTCCGTTGTATTACATAATATTTTATGTTATAATTCAGTAGACAATTTTCTGGAGGCAAAAAATGCCAGAAGTCGCGTCAGACGATAGAAAGATGACGTTGCGCAGGAAAATATTGGGTGTCAAAATTCGGCACGCACGTAACCGGGCCGGATTGAGCTTAAAAGAGGTTAGCGAGGCCGTAGGGATATCTACCAATGGTGTCTCCGACATCGAATTTGGCCATAATGATCCTTCCCTGCCTCAATTGGAACTCATGGCTCTACTGTTCAACGTTCCGGTGATTTATTTTTTGTCGGATGTTCCGCTTGAAGAAATAGACTGGGAATTTCCTGCCCGTGAAGCAATAGCGCTGCGACAGCGTATTATTGGTGTTTTGCTGCGGCAGGCTCGAATTGAGGCCGGGCGTTCTCCAGAAGATTTGGCAGATGTTTTGAACGTAACCGTTGAGCTGATTTCAGAATATGAGCTTGGCATATGTGAAATCCCACTCCCTGAGCTAGAAGTATTAGCAGAGTATCTCAACGTAGCTATGAATTATTTTTTGGACGAGGGTATTTCGCCCGGCAAAGTAGGTGAGCACGTCGCTACGTTGGATGAAATTGCCCAGTTTGCCCAGATGCCGGCAGAAGTACGCCAGTTTTTGCTCAATCCGGCCAATTTGCTCTACATTAACCTGGCAATGCGTCTAAGTGATCTGTCGGCCGAAACGCTGCGTAATTTAGCTGAGGGCCTGTTGGAAATCACGTACTAACATGTGAGTACCATGGCTGAGCAACGTATACACTCTGGAAACGATATGCCTGCCGGGCAACTGGCAGCCTCTGCTGCGGACGAGCTTTTTGAGTTGGCCTCTATTCATAAAGTGGATACGTTGCTAAGTAAGGCTTTGAGTGTGGCGGTACGGCTGCTGGGTGCGGAGGCGGGCTCAATTCTATTTCAAGGCCAACCCGTCTTGGTTCATCGAGCAGGACCGTTTCGTCCAGAGGCTTTGAAACGAATTGAACACTGGGAACAGGTAGTTAGCAGGCGGTTGTTAGACACGGCGTGGCACATTCCTACGACCGGCGCTTTGCCGATATCAACCTCCAAAGCCGCAAGTAACCAACTTGCGTTAGTCAATATCCCCCTCTTACGCGACTCAACTGTGGTCGGTTCGCTAAGCTTGGTGTTGTCGCCCGGAAACGAGCTTACCCCAAGCTTACGCCAGCGGTTGGGGCAAATCGCCCAAGGTATCGGACAACTGGCCTCGCTGGTGGCTGAGTTCGAATCGGCCCAGCAACGTCTAAATCAAATCGGCGTTTTTTACCAAATTGGGCAGGCCCTGGTAACCACATTTGATATTAATCAACTGCTCTCCGACGCTATGCAGTTAGCTGCGAATGTAATTGATGCCGGGGCTGCTTCGATTATGTTGATTGATGAAGATCGTAAAGAATTGATCTTCGAAGTTAGCCATGGTACTCGTTCCAAAATGTTACGTCAGCAGCGCATTCCCTTAGACGAAGGAATCGCCGGTTGGGTGGCGCGTCACGGGCATCCGGTCATTGCCAACAATGCCCGAACAGATCCCCGGTTCAGCCATCGGGTTGATGTACGTACCGGCTTTCTGACCCAATCCATTGCCGCTGTTCCTTTGAAGGTTAAAGGACACATCATTGGGGTTTTGGAGGTCTTAAATAAATATTCGGGCGACGGTTTTAATCACGGCGATATTCAGCTTATGAATTCGATCGCGGCTCAAGTAGCCATTGCGATCGAAAATGCCCGGTTGTATCAGCGAGTTCAACAGGAAAAGGACCAAATTATTAGGGCCGAAGAAAACGCGCGGCAGATGCTGGCGCAAAGTTTGCACGAGGGGCCGTTACAAGGTTTATTAACTGTCAGTACCCGCCTCGAGCAGCTTGAAGGGTCTGCTGACGTGAAGTCGAATCCGGTTCAGAACGAGCTTGAAGAACTTCGTAAGCTAGTACGTGGGGCCATGCGCTCAACGCGCGAGGTGTTGTATGACCTGCGCCCGGCCATGATCGAGACGCAGGGGCTGGTGGTAGCGTTGGAGCAGTATATTGACCAGGTGCGCGCTGCGGAGCGCTTTACGGTTCATTTTGAAACGATAGAATCGCTAAAATTTGGTTCTGAGGTCGCAGCAACAATCTTCTCGATCGTGTACGAAGCCATCTCTAATGTTGAACGTCACGCCCATGCCCGCAATGTATGGCTGTCGCTTGAGCAGCAAGATAATCGCTGTGTCGTGACCGTGCGTGATGATGGGCGGGGCTTTGATGTTGAGGCCGTGAAAACAGTTTCCGGCCAAAATGAGGCGTTTGGCCTGTCAATGATGCGCGAGCGCGCGGACGCAATTGAGGCAGCGCTGCTGATTGAGTCTCGCTTACAAGCGCCTAACCAGGGCACAACGGTTCAGCTCATCATTTCCCTGGAAAATTTGGGCAGGAACAGATAAACCAAAGGAAAATCAAATGAATAAAAAAGCTGGCAAAAATTTGCATGAGCAGGGGGTGGCCCTTTTTCGCCAAGGCAAAACGGATGCCGCCCTCGAGGCCCTTGATGCGGCCCTGCAAGAGGCAGCCGGTGAGCAGAAGAATGAGGCTGAAATTTATAATGATTTGGGTGTTGTTTACAAGCAGCTTGAGGATTACGCGGCGGCGCATCACGCCTTAGACGAGGCCATGGTTCGTTATACCGAATTAGCGGATGAAAAAGGGAAGGCTCAAGTGCTTGGCAATCGAGCCTCGGTTTACGAAGCTGAAGGCTTGTTAGACGAGGCCGTAGAAACTTATAAACAATCCGCAGCTATGTTGGAAGAAGCCGGCGAAAGTGAAATGGCCATGTATGTCTGGCAGGCCGTCAGTCGATTACGTATGAAGCAAAAACAATATATTGCTGCCATCGGCGCTTACGAAGAGGGGGTGGAAAATATGCCGGAACGTTCCCTCAAAAGAAAGTTTCTGCGCCGCATATTGAGGATGCCGGGCAGCATGTTGGGTGGGGCCGGCGATCCTACGCAGAGCGATCAAGATAAGGAATGACAAAGCGGCCGGGCTCGGGCAGGCAGACCTTGGATCTTGAGATTTCTCGGAAAGCGCCTTAACCAGGGTTAGTCCGTTCACCTACCATGCCGCCGGAGTTTGGCACGTAGAACAGGTGCCGAATCTTAATCGCCTGACAGCCGCAACTTTCCGAAAAGCCTTTTAGGTAAGGAGACATGATATGAAGTCTCAAGTTAAACGTATAGGTCAGACTATTGTGGTCATTATGGTTATGTTAAGTCTCGGTTTCGTCGTCGTTCAGGCGCAAGACGAGCGTCCCCGCCTGCGCGTTGTGAATGCCTCGTTAGGTTTGCCCAGTGCGGATGTATATGTGGGCGACACACTTTATTTCCACGACGTGTTTTTTGGATATATTTCGAACTATGTCCCGGTGGATCCGGCCAACCTGCGCCTGGCAGTTCGGCCGGCCGGGGTCAAAGATGTCGACCCAATTCGCGATCCCAGAGATTTTGCTTTTGAAATTAATAAGGATTACACGATGGTTATTCTGGGCACTGTCGACATTATTGATAACGACCCCTGGATTTATGAGGACAATCTCAAAGAACCACTCCCGCCCGGTCAGGCAAGAGTGCGCATGGTCCATGCCGCCTCAAATCCGCCGACCATCGAATTGTGTCTGGATAACCAATGCAAAACTGTTGCGAAACGAAAATTTAGCGACTACATTACGTTAAGTGACGGAAGTTATAATCTCAAAATAAGATTAATTGGTACTCCCGATCTAGTCATTTATAAGTTACCGATCACATTCAGGGCCGGTGAGGTGTACTCTATTTTTGTTTTTGACCCGAAGCAAGGAGAGGTGAAGCCGCGCATTATCCCTCACACCGACACGGGTCAAACGTTGCCGCACTACCCTGAAGAATCGGTCTCATCCCGCTTACCGCCAAACGCACCCGGCAGAGCGCCGCTGTATCCACCCGTAACCGGGGCCTTTCTATCGCCTACGGCCTTGGGTGCGTTCATCTTGATCAGCTTGACATTTGCGATCGCCGGCGTGTGGGTTGTTCGACGACAATTGACCAAAACCTAAGGAGTGTTTGTATCTGGAAGGGTGGGATTGACTGCCGGAAAATGCAATTAGCTGGAGGACAATGTGCCATTAAGCTGTTCTGGCTACTGATAGGGAGCATCTTGTGTATGGGCCTGTTAGCCTGTGGCAGCGTTATAAGAATTGAACCTATTTCAACCTCAACGCCCATACCGACCGTGGCGACCCAACCCACTGCTTCAACCAAGTCGCTATCCGCTGGCGGGGTACCGCTGCGCATCGTAGCCGAGGCGATTAGCCTGGACGTGCCGGTTGTAGAAATGGGTTGGAAATTAGAAGGATCGGGATCAGAAGCTATTAGCGTTTGGAATGTACCCGAAAATGAGGCAGGCTGGCATCTTAATTCGGCTACACCGGGTCAGGGTAGCAATGTCGTCATTTCCGGCCATAATAACAGCCTGGGCGGGCACGTGTTTGGCGAGTTGGAAGCGCTAGCGGTGGGAGACCAGATCACGATACAGACTGCTGCGGGCACAGATTATCGGTATCAAATTAGTGAAACCCAAATTGTTAGGGCCTTTGGCGCATCACCAGAAACGCTGAATTATTTACAGGCAATTATGGAGCCCAGCCCCACCGAGCAGTTAACCGTGATCACATGCTGGCCGAGTTGGAGCAATACCCATCGTTTTGTCATTATTGCTCACCCCTTGTAGGCGATCTTAAAACTCTGCACGAAAGGAGGGTCTTAAGATAAATTTGACATAAAATGATTTTTATGTCAGATTAGTAGATAAAGAGAACAACTAATTTACGCAAGCGTTGCAGCATGGAAGCTACAACGCCTGCAGACATTTAGTATTGGAATGTTTACAAGTCCCTGCTTTGATAACCGATCGACCTGGTTCTATATGTGGCGAAGGAAGGGGTACTTCTTGTGGGAGTAGCTCTTTCTTTCCTATTCTTAATCATTTTTTTAGCGGCATTTTTTGGACTAGATCAATTTGTTCAAGGGCTACAGGCGGCAGGGCTGGCCACCGTTTCGGGCGACAATCTTATATTGGCCACAGTCGGTAACTTTCAAATATCGGTTTCTCTGTCAGCCATCCAGACTTTTCTGGCGGCCGGGGCTGTTTTTTTTGAATTTGTCATAATACTATCCTTGTTTGATAACGTTTTAAATGCACTCAAAACAGTGGTCAGACCCCTACTCCTGTTGCTTCCGTTAGTCATTTTTCTTTATTCCGCGTATGTCACCTTTCTACCGGTCGTTAGGAGCTTGCTCCCGCCCGCGTTAGGTGGCGCGGATCCGACCTATCTTGCCCAAGCGGCGACTAATGATTTACCTCGAAATTTGCTCATTACGTTTGGCGCCTTGGTGTTTTTTCTGCTTATGAGTAGCCTGTTGACTGGCAGCAGTACTTCGGAAGCTAATAGATTGAGATCGGAACTAAAAAAATGTCGAGACCAACAGCGTCGTGTTTAGGGAGTTTTCGGTGCTCAGAATAATCCTAATCGTGCTTATCATCATCGCGGCGATGGCCTTTTGTTACGGTGTTTTTTCCATTCAACCGACGCTGCCAACTGAGATCCTGTCCGGGCAAGAAGGAGAACAACTCCAGACGCCGGCTGCTGAGGGAGCCACGCCAACCCCCGTACCTACGCCAACACCGACCCGGGTCAGCCCAAAAGAACCCTTGGAAGGTCTTAGCTGGCCGGCCACGCCCGTCGTGGTGCAGGATGACCACGCCTTTGTCGGGACGGCAAATGGGGGATTTCAAGTTGACGAGACTGGTCAGCCGATTCCAACCAGATTATTGCCACGACACGGCCTGATCATCGCCTTTTTTCTGCCCGTTCTCTTGATTAGCATCATTTGGGGTTTTGTTGAAGTTGTTATTATTCGTTTTATTCAACCCAGGGGTGTGGACCTGTCTTCAGTGCTCATTAAGGCGCGAGACGGATTATTTGTTGAAGCGGTCGTTTCGATGACGGCTCGCCGGATGTTAACGCCTCTCGCGACCCGCTCGAACTGGCCCAGCGTACGGGCCTTTGTTGAAAAACCTGTTGAGCAAGAACTCATTCACCAAGCCATCAGCTACGTTGTATTAGAGGAGTTAGAGCAGAGTCTTAAAACGATGACCGAAAAGCTGTGCGATCTGCCTATCATCGAAGAATTGGCCAGAGATTTCGGGCTGGAGGTCATCCGTTTCAATATCGAAATACGCTATACTGCTGAAACGAGGGAAGCCCTTCGACGCAAGGCCGAAGCCTCGGCCGGTGGCAGCGCCTACCTGGCGTATGCCGCAGCCGCTCATCTAGATCCGGAAAGGCCGGAGAGCCGGGAGCTTTATCGCATCTATCAGGAGACCAGCAGTCAAGTGGATGCCTATCGAAATCTCGGCGGCGGGATCGGCCTCCTGGCCGAGTATTTGAGGCGCCGAGACCTAGAAGACAAGGTCGACGACCGCAGCATCGACGATGAATAAAGCAAAAAATCTCAGCATTAGTTTTGTATTTATCAGGCAATTGATCATCTGGGTTCCGGTTGTTACCGGCCTGGTTCACCAATTTTTGTTGGCTTTTGTGGCTGAAGACAATCGGGTTGAGGGCGGCATTGGCTGCATCTACGTTTTTGTGAAACCGCCCGAGATCATCTGTCCTCTGG
>JBFGLD010000241.1:0-7425 GCA_041576335.1 Anaerolineae bacterium
CAAAAAAGGCCGTCGCCGCTGCACCTTGGCTGGCTACGACGACAATTTGGCCAGCCGGTATGGCCCTAATGAAGTTGACCAGGGCAGCGGCCTCAAATTGGTTCGCCGCTGTGTCGAACCCCTGGCGGCTAATGAGCCGTCCGGTTACCGGCTCGACGACCGCGATATTGATCCCCCGCCGGTGGGCTGAAGCATCCACCGCTTCGTCACCAAAACCAACGGTAATAAAGGCAAAATCCAGGCTGCTATTGACTTCCAAGTCGACCGGGGTATCAAGCCCGGTGCGGCCGACGGCACGATTGGCGGGCAGCACCTGCCGGGGCTGCGCGGTCCGGGCAAACTGTAGCCGCAGCCGATTGAGACCATCGACCAGCATGGTTCCCGGCAGCACAGTTTCTATAGCCTGCCAACCGTCCTGGAGTGTAAAACTGCCAGGCAAAGATTGCCCGTTAAGCGACAGAGACACAATTTGAGGCGGCAATCCGGGATAATTAAAGGGCGCCAGCTGAATTGTAAGCTGGCGATCGCCGTCTTCCCGAACGGGGAAAAAAATTAACGCTTCCGAGTCAGTAGCCCAATTAGCCGTCGCCTCAAATATTGTCTCATCTCCGGCCCAACCTTCGCCTCGGTAGGGTGCACTTTGCCAGGTGCCAAAGTCGATTGAGAGCGGTTCGGGCAGGGGGGGCTGTTCCACGGCCAAGGCCTGCACACCCGGCGATTCATAGGTTGGGTTCGGGTTGTGGGGAATTAGATCTAGAGCAAGTTTTCGTGTAGTCAAATAAGTGTCCTCATAAGGTAACCGAGCCATAATCGGGCTATGGACCACCAAGTATTTGATATCATATAGAGCCATCAATTCAGCGGCTTGTGTCCGAGCCTGAGCTAACGTGACCTCATCCGGGACACGATAGAGTTCAACCTCGGTCAAGGCCTTGAATAAGGGTATGTTTTGGTAGTAGTCGAACTTAAAGGCGGGGTTGCGAGAGGTATTGCCCCCTGGAATAGGGCGGTGGTGGGCCGCTTGATAGTATTGCAGCTGGGTCCGTTCGGCCCCAAGCGTACCATAACTATTCCGCCAGCCCAACGGCAGTTGTAAAATAGCGAAGTCGTCGGGCTCAGCCCCGATTTGATAGTACACGTCCGGAATGCGGGCGTCCGTTAGAGAAAGAGGCACGCTGTATTGGTCGAACATGAGCAGTACGAGCAATAGAATAGTCGGGAGCAAGATTGATAACTCTGATGATCTGCGTGGTCCGGCCGGCAGGAGAGGCCGGCCGGCTGAAGTTGAAGTGATTCTACTGCGCCAGGCAGCCAGCAGCCAAGCTGCCGCGTAGGCGGCGAGAACTGCCATAGCCAGGGTTAAGGGAATGCCAAAGCGGTTAGGAACCCGATTGGCATTGACAATCGGAATATAATGAAGGATGGCAAACGGTAGGGGGAAGGTTACTTCGAGGCCATCAAGATCGAAACGACTGCGGCCGTTAATCGTCAGCAAAGGCCCCAGGCTCAGCACAGTAAAGACGATCACGCTCCACCACCAAACGCGCGTCTCCCTGCGGTATAAAACAAATCCTAATAAAGCCATGGCCAGGATTCCATAGCCAAGAAACAGGGTATTGGCGTCCTTAAAACGGCTGGTGCCTTCGATGACCGCTCTTAGCTCCGTAACCCAATCCACGCCGGCGAGGGGATGGAGCGGGGTAAGGGTTACCAAGCCGACCAGGTCGGCGCTCAGCTTTAACCCCTCGCCCCAGCCCGGTTCGGCATAGGCGGGGTCGAGAAAATCGGGTAAGACGGCCAGTATAAAGGGAGCCGTAAATATCAGACCCAACCCGCCGATTAGGGCCAGCCAGAAGAGCGGTTTGATAAGGTTGAGTTTTTGCCGGTGCCACCGAAGGCTTAACTCACCGGCTACAATGAGGGCGCTCAAAAAAAGCAAAAATACGCTGAACGTTAACTCAGCATAAAGGGAGAGGGCAGCAAAAATACCGGCCAGAACTACATGCCGGCGCCGGCCTTCTCGCAGCGTTTTCAGCAAAAATAGGCTGTAAAAAGGAAACCATTGAATTGTGACAAAGTTGTAGTGGCCCAGGGCAACATACATCATCCGGCTGGCCGAAAAGGCAAACACCGTGCCCGCGATAAACGCGGCCAGATATCTGGGCCGGAGCAGCCGCGCGCCACCCGGGTGAGTAAACGTTGTCAACGGAGGTTGGTGCAGCAAATAGAGGGTCAGCAGAAACGTACCGTAGGCGCTGGAAACATAAGAAAAGAGCAGGGTCAGGTTATTGGCCAGGGGTAGTGAGAAGGCCAACTGCAGTGGCAACCCGAATGCGGCGTGAAAAAAGTTGAAGGTATAGGTGGTCAGGTTGACTCCGAGAGGGTAGAAGGTGTAAGTCGAGACCAATGGCGTTTGTTTCAGCCCCAGTAGGCTAAATTTGAGCCACCACATGTTCCAAACGAACGTCGACTCGTCAAAGGCCCACGTCGCCTCGCCGGGAATATGGGTTGAGAGGCGAGCTGCCAGCGGCCAGCTAAAAAATAGAGCCAGCAGCGTGTACAGTCCGACCACGATCAAATGAGCGCGATACGATTTTATCATGGGGGGCTATGATACCACGGGTAAGGTAAATAAAACAAGGTCAATAGTTACAAGTTAAAGATTCGGTGGTATAATGCTCGCGTTGCAGCCTAAAGCAATAACCACTTCAACAGGAGGAAGCACTATGCACGTCCTAATAGCCGGTGGTACGGGCACCATCGGCCAGAGGTTGGTCGATAATTTATTTGATCACGGCCACATCGTCACCGTTTTGAGCCGGCAGAAGTATAAGCCTGCCAATTTGCCGGCCAAACTGAAATTTGCCCAATGGGACGGCAAAACCGCCACAGGCTGGGCCCATCACCTGGAAAATGTTGACGCCATCGTCAACCTGGCCGGAGCCGGTATTGCCGACGAACGCTGGACGACAGAGCGCAAACAGCTTATTCTGGACAGCCGGGTCAACGCCGGGAAAGCCATTACCGAAGCTATTCAGGCAGCGACAAACAAGCCGAAGGTTCTCATCCAAAGTTCGGCCGTAGGTTATTACGGCCCCCGGGGCGATGAGGTAATTACCGAAAGCAGCCAGCCGGGTGACGACTACCTGGCCCAAGTATGCCGCGCCTGGGAAGATTCAACCAAGGCTGCGGAGGAAATGGGGGTCAGACGAGCCATCATCCGGACCGGGGTCGTCCTGGATATGGCCGGCGGGGCCTTCCCGAGAATGCTGGTTCCCTTCCGCATGTTTGTCGGTGGGCCAATCGGAATGGGGCTGCAGTGGTTCCCATGGATTCATTTTTTGGACGAAGCTGACGCAATTCGCTTTCTCATCGAGAACGAACCGGCAGGTGGGCCGTTTAACTTAACCGCACCGAACCCGCTGCGGAATCGGGACTTTGTCCGGATAATTGGCCGGGTGATGAGCCGTCCGGCCTTTGCGCCGGTGCCGTCACCCGTACTTAAGCTGGTCTTTGGTGAAATGGCGACCGTTTTGTTAGACGGTCAGCGTGTGATTCCCGAGCGCCTACAAGAGTTAGGTTATGAATTTAAGTTTCCTACGGCCGAAGAAGCTCTAAGAAATCTGTTGGGCCGGCCTCAGATAAATATCGGTCACGGTTTTAGGCGCGGCGGCGCGGCTTCAACCGGGTGAGTCAAAAATATCATAGTAGGTCCGGTCGAGCTCCTCATCGCTGAGATGGGCATAGCGCATGGTTGTGCTGATATCGGCGTGGCGGGCCAGCTTCTTAGCCACCTCGATATCGCCGCCGGTGCCGCGCAGCACGGTCGTGACGAAATAATGGCGAAAGGTGTGGGGTGTGATTTCGCGTAGATATACGTGGGCCAAAATCTCGAGGACCCAGCGATCGACAATATGTTGGACGGCCCGAGGGGAGAGAGGCAGGATCTTCTTTCCGGCCCGCTTGTCGTGGCGGGCACACAGCGGCAGCTCGGTAGGGGGGTAAGGTTGAGCCAGGTCAAACTCCTCACGGATCTCCAGATACCGCTGCAGACGGCGGATGGTGCGTTCTGAGACCCGCACCCGGGCCTCCTTGTTGCCCTTGCCGGTCACGAACAAATCAGATTCATCCCAGTCGATGTGGCCCCGGGTAAGCGAACAGGCTTCGGAGACACGCAAGCCGGTATCGGCCAGCAGGTAAAGTAAGGCCCTATCACGTAATGTCGTTAGCTGCTCACGCGTATCATTGAAAGGGCCATGCGCACGACGGTCGAGCGCTTTTAGCAGCTTCTCGATTTGCTGGCGGGGAAAGCGCTGCGCCTTTTCGGGGAGCTTACGCTGGCGCCGTTTGACAAAGTAGCGCATTTCGGTCAGGTTGAGATCCAGCCAATTTTTGGCAACGACGTACTCGTAAAAGCCCATAACCGGAGCCAGATAGCCGCGTTCCGTCGTCGGCGCCAAGACGCGCAGGTCGTCCAGGAACCATGGGATCCACTCATTGGTCATGGCCGCGAGCCCGGTCTCGGCCGGGTCAATGTTGCGCGCAGTCAGCGTGGTTTTGAATTTCTCGATAATATAATGGTATGTTCTGAGCGTGCTGCTGGCCCGGCTTTTGCCGACCTCCTCCAGGTAGAGTTCTAAGGCGCGTTCGATGGTTTTTGGTATAGCCATGCCAAATTACCTCTTGATATTTCACTTCGCAAAAGAACATTTTTGCGAAGTGAAATATAAAACATTCTAACCCAAGTCTCCCTTTTCGTCAAATACCCTCTTGACAAACCAAAAATCATGTGCTACGTGGCCGGCGATGAGATTGGCTCGCTGTTTGCCGGGAAATTGGTGCCGGCAGACAGTGGGGATTGGCTGTTCATCGCCTGGCGCAACGTCGGCCCTAACGGCGACTTCATCGGCGAGTTGAGCGACCCTTATCCGGTGTCGGTTGATGATGACGGGAATTTGCGGGTGGCTTGGTTACCGGGGGGAGGGTTTTGCCGGAAAGATTGAAAGGCTTACTATGAGACCTTCCTTTCCCGGCATCCCGAATCCTAGGGGTCTTCGACCGGTGGCTAGGATGTCCGCTTCATCCGCAGCGCCCCAAGGTAGACACCCCCAAGGACCAGAACACCTCCCAGCAACAGGCCGCCCGTAATCGGTTCCTGATCGAGCCAAGCGGAGAGCATTATCGTGACGAGAGGGATCACCACCATAACGTACGCGGCCCGCGATGCGCCCCAACGCTGAGCGACGTAGACGTGGAGAAGGAACACGACAACGGAGCCGATGGCAACGACATACGCAATCGCGGTCCATGTCTCGATGCGCTGAGGAAGCACCTTGGGCTCGCCGAAGAGAATCGACACGCTCAGGAGCACTGACGCACCGGTGACCATGCCAACCGCGTTCAGGGCAACCGGGTGAATGGGCGGCAATCGGCGTACCAGGACCAAGGCTTGCGCGAAGCATAATACGCTGGCCAGTGCTGCCAGGAGCGCGAGCAACGGAAGCGGTCCACGCCACGGATCGAGTGATATCAAAACTACTCCCACGAGCCCGAGGAGGCTTCCTACAATAGCAGTGCCACGAAGACGCTCTTGACGCTGCACCACGGCGAGCAGCAATGTTGCCAGCGGCACTAGAGCCAGGATCGTCTGGCCGAGGCCAGCCTGTATTTGAACGAGGGCAACGTAGGCAAAGCCGAACGCTCCCGCGAACTGGAACAAACCGAAGAGCATTCCGCCGAGAAGCGCCCTCCCGCGCGGAATCGCCAGCCTTAGTACCAACATGATAGAAACAATCAGGACCGACGCCAGAGCAAACCGCAAGCCTGCTCCCCAAAGAGGTGCTAGCTCACGGTTGCTGAAACGGATGGCGACGCCATTGGCCCCGGCCAGGAGAATTTCAGCGGCGAATGCTAAAGTCACGAGTCGTGCGCTCGATGCAGTCAGAGTGACACTTTTTGGTCGCAAGGGTGCCGGAGGGACCAGGGTGTCAAACTCGACGGAACCGGCCCATTCAACACGTACAGTCGTTTTTCCTTACGCTTGCCCAACTTCAGTGCATAGAAATAGGTGTCATAGCTGCCAAAATAAACCAGATAGTTGCTCACGACCGGCTCAGCGCCGATATTACCCTTGGTGTTAAACTTCCAGAGCAGTTGTCCCGTAATGCGATTTAGAGCATAGAGAGCGGTGTCGCTGCTGCCGGTATACACCATCCCATCGGCCACAGCCGGTGACGAGTCAACCCGGAACCCGGTTTCAAACCGCCACCGCAGCGCACCGGTTCGGCGGTCCAAAGCATAAAGGAAATGGTCGTCGCTGCCAAAATAGACCATGTCGCCGGTCAGGGCCGGTGACGAATTGACCGCTCCCCCGGCCCTGAAGCGCCACTTTTCACGCCCTGTTTGGCTGTCCAGCGCATAAAGATATCCGTCGTTGCTGCCGAAGTAGGCCACGTCCTCGACAATTCGAGGCGAAGAGAGGACCGGCCCGCTCGTTTCAAAATGCCACTGGGTCTGCCCGGTCCGGCTGTCCAGCGCATAAAGAGCGCCTTGAGTTCCGGCACTCGACCGGACCCCGCCCCCAAAATAGACCACCCGGTCGACCACAGCCGGTCCGCTCTGGATCGGGCCGCCGGTCTCAACCGTCCATTTTTGTTGACCGGTTTGGCTGTCGAGCGCGTAAAAGTTGCCGTTGCTGCTGCCAAAGTAGACCAGGCTGCCGGCCACCGCCGGGGAGGAGCGGATCGCACCGCCGGTCTTAAACGCCCACTTAAGCTCTCCCGACCGGCTGCCGAGGGCATAGAGGTGACCGTCATCACTGCCAACGTAGAGGGTCCCGGCGGCCACAACCGGTGAAGACCAAATGCCGCCCGTTGCGGCAAAGCGCCACTGTTCCTGACCCGTTTTTGCGCTCAAGGCATACACCTGTTTGTCCATGCTGCCGAAATAAATCAGCCCATTAGCCACGGTGGCGGCTCTGCCGATCATGCCCCTGGTTTCAAATTTCCACTTTACCCGCTCCCGTGGAGCCAGGGCAGCAGCCGGCCTTGGACTAAGCGCTGAGGCAAGGTCGGCAACGGCCCCAGTATCCCTGGTCACGAGCATGGCCGGGGAACGGGTCGAGCGACTTGAGTCATCGATCAAGCCACCCCCGGAGGCGCTGAGCAGCGCCACCACCAGGATGCCGGCGCAAAAAAGCCGGAATAATCTTAAGGCTAATATCTCTGCTGCGAGACTTTGGATCTCGTATACTTGGCCGGCTGACAATTTCATAAAGTTATCCCTCCTTTATCTAGCGAAATTTCTCTTTAACCGACACTTGCTTCGAGACATCCCCGATCCCTCGACGTGTCACATAATATTTGTGACAAATGTTACTTGCCTGGGGATAAGTTATTGTGTAAAATAAAGAAACATAGCTAGCAG
>JBFGLD010000242.1:0-7418 GCA_041576335.1 Anaerolineae bacterium
CGCGCCCACTTTTTCCCCTTTTTCTTGCGCACAGACCCCCGACTCCGTTGTTTCCAGCACTGTTTTCGTGGTGGCTCGCCCCGTAAAACCGATCCAAACCACAACCAGACTTCAACCAGCAATTGCAGCAGCAGCGGTGCTGCTTCTTTCACCTTGACCGTGTCATCAAGCAAACCTGCTTTGAGGAAGGCCTCAAGCAAATCTGGATATTCTGACTGAACTAGATATTGGCCGATTCCAGACCGCGACGAGAGTAAGAGCCGCTGGATTGACCCCGGAATATGATCCAATCAAAGTGATAGAGAGCGCACCTCGTTGGCTGGTAAAGCGGCAGCCGCGGCCAACAAGCCAGCGGCTGCCGTCGTTTTCGTCGCGAATACAGCCGGTGTCGGGTAGACCAGCGCACGGTGCGGCCGGCCGGTCCCGCAGACTGTGGCAACAATCCTGCGGATAGGGAGAGCTCCCAGTTTTAGGGGGCTCTTTGGAGATCAATGGAGATGAACCGTGCCCCATAGTGGCATCAAACGAGGCTACGGGATGTCCGGCGCCGGCTGCAAATTCAAATGGTGAAAGCCTTATTGGGCTTGATACGACGGGCTGACCGCGTAGAAAAGTCAGAAATTGAGGTCATTATATTTTCCTACGCCGAATTCCTACCCGTCCCAATTTCCTGAATATTCGGGACAATGCCTCTTTCTTTAGGGACACTGATTTAGGCACACTTGTGGCAGTGACACTTTGATAGAGGAGATAAGTGTGCTCAAGATTCTGAAATTGACTGGAATTGGCTTGACTGGTCTGCTCTTGCTCGCATTAGCTGTGTTTGCGACTGTTTATCTTATGTCAAACCTAAGGTTTAATCGAATATACAGCGTTCAAGTGACAGCTATCGATATACCAACTGACGCACAATCAGTTACGTATGGTGAGCATTTGGCCAATATTCGCGGCTGTATAGGCTGCCATGGTGATCAGCTCGCCGGGCAAATCGAATTTGAAGACCCTATGGTTGGGACCATAGCCAATGCCAACTTAACCCGTGGCGAGGGCAGCGATGTGCTCCACTACACCGTTGAGGATTGGGATCGTGCCATTCGCCACGGTATCGGCGCCGATGGAAAACCATTGATCATCATGCCTTCCCAGCTACACCACGTCATGAGTGAAGAAGACCTTGGCGCCTTAATCGCCTACATCCAAAGCCTGCCGCCGGTGGACAATGAACTCCCTGAACTGAAACTGGCCTTCTTCCCTCGGCTAATGTATATCGCCGGCCCTATGGATTTTTTGGTTCCGGCCGAGATTATCGACCACGATGCCCCGCGCCCGCCTGCACCTGCACGAGGAGTAACGGCCGAATATGGTGAATACCTGGCAGGCCTCTGCACCCTTTGTCACGGGACAGGCTATTCTGGAGGGTACATTCCTGGCGTGCCACCAGCGCCCGACGAACCACCGCCACTCAATCTCACACCTGGCGGTGAATTGCAGGGCTGGACTTTCGAAGGTTTTTTGACGGCGATGCGCACGGGCGTCGTCCCAAGCGGCCGTCAGTTGGATGACGCATGGATGCCCTATGAAACCCTCTTTGGCGACATGACAGATGAGGAGTGGGAAGCTATCTGGCTCTATCTCCAATCGTTACCGCCAAAGCAATATGGCAACCGTTGACCGTTCTGAATTCACCTTACAAAGGAGACTGATATGTCATCATTAGAAATCACACATAAGTTGCTTGCTAAGTCACGGGTCGAACTAGCCGCTCATGTTCTCGCCAGAGCCTTTCAGCACGACCCATTAATGAATTTTCTATATCCAGACAGCTCTAGATATCCTGAAAGCCCATCCCGTTTTTACCAAGCAAACATACAAATGGGCATGCTCAATGGCGAAGTACAGACGACCGCTGCAATGGAAGGGGTGGCCGTCTGGATAAGTCCGGGAAACAGTGATTTCAGTGTTGGCACATTACTAAAGAGTGGATTTCTAACAGCAATTCTATTCGCCAAACCCCGAACATGGATACGATTCATAAAGATGGCAAACCACATTGAAAAAGCAAACAAACCGATCCTGGCCAGACCTCACTGGCACCTGATGATGATCGGCATTGAGCCATCTCGACAAGGGCAAGGGCTTGGCGGCACTCTGTTACAACCCATGCTGTCACGGGCTGACGCTGAAGGGATGCCCTGTATGCTTGAATCGGGCAATGAACGAAATCTCAAATTTTACAAAAGATATGGGTTTGAAATTGCTCTGCAAGACCAAATCCCGAATGGCGGACCACGATTTTGGGTCATGGTCAGAGAGCCAGGTCAACAATAAAGATCCAGGAGACCGTGATGAATCGAGAGCAATTAGTCAGTTTTTGCTCAGCGCCGGGTTTGTATCTGTCGTCGCGGGCATTGTAAAGTGGCAATAGCAAGAGGAAAGGGTCAGTGAGGTTTAACACGTTTATCTCTACAACAGGCAGGAGCTTGTCACGGGCGACGTGCCAATCAGACGGCACCTGGGATGTGGACACAATCCTCTTGGGGACACAAGTCAACTGTTTTGCTACAAACCCAAGGCAACCCAATGTTGTTTATGCTGGAACCCAGGGAAATGGCGTCCTCCTCTCTGAGGATGGGGGCAAGAAATGGCAACCCGCAGGGCTTGCTGGGCAGATCGTTAAATCATTAGCTATGAGCAAGAGGGAACAAGGTGTGCTCTATGCAGGAACCAGACCTCCTGCCGTTTTTGTATCCCGGGATAGTGGCAGGAGTTGGGCAGAATTGAACTCCTTCCGTAAGATGCGTCAACCCGCCTGGAAAACACCCACAGAGCCAGAACCCTATGTATTGGGGCTTGCTGTCTCACCGACTGACCCAAATGTCATCATTGCTGGGGTTGAGGCTGGTGCTGTGTTGCGCAGTGAGGATGGCGGCCAGACGTGGCAGGGGCATCTAAAGAGAACGAGCCGAGATTGCCACTCGCTTCTCTTTCATTGCTCTGATGGTAATTGGGTCTATCAGGGAGGAGGTGCCTGGCCTGCAGCTGTTAGCCAGGATGGCGGGGTGACATGGCAACAGCCTCGCAAAGGAATCGGATGGAAAATTTACGGCTGGGCCGTTGCCGCCGATCCGAGCGACCCGGCAGTCTGGTATGTCTCGGCTGCGCCAATATCGACCTTCCCCTACTTCTACATCCTACCAACGGCACATTGGGACGGGCATGCACACGCTGCAATTCTGCGGTCTACACCAGACGGGCGCTGGCAAAAGCTAGCAGGTGGCCTACCGCAGCCCCTAGATTACATGGCGTATGCATTACTAACCGATCCTCAATCTCCCGGTCATCTTTATGCCGGATTGAGCAATGGCGACGTGTGGCACACGCCTGATTACGGCAATAAGTGGCAGCAGCTCCCCTTTAATCTAAGGCGTATTAGTAGAGCTATGATCATGCTTCACGAAAGGAGACATTGATGATAGATTCAGTGATTTTTTCTACAAACCGCATGGCGGGTTTGCTGATGCTGTTGAGCATCGTGATTATGATCGCAGCTGTCATCCTCATTGCCGCACAAGGCAGGCTGGGAGGTATGGCAGCCGCTTTTGGGGGTATAGGATCGAGTAACGGGGATGCTTCGGGGCTACGTACTATCGCTCGATTTGCCGCACCCTATACAATGGCCCAGGTTGCTGGCTTTGCCTTGTTCACATTGCTATTGTATCAGGCTGGTGATCGTGGATTGGCTGTCATTGCCCTGATTCTGCTGCTGTACTGGTCAGTTTTAGGAGCGATTGAGAGCAGTTTTCATGCAAGCATGACCGTATGGGCAGCCGAGGAAGTGGCTCGCACAGGGGTCACACCCCCGTTTTTTGAACAGCTCCGTCGTTGGTTAAACTCTGAGCTTCAGCCTATTTATATGAGCTTTGGCTTGTTGGCAATGTTGTTGTTTAGTTGGTCAGCGCTGCGCACTGGTTTGCTACCAAACTGGATCGGCTGGACGGCATTGGCATGGAGCCTGATATCTTTCCCGCTTTATTATCTTGTCTTAGGTGCGCCGCTAGTCATTCTCATCCCACCGCTGCTGTTTGGTGCCGGGCTGTTAATGGATCGCTAAAAACACTGTATGATCCATTATGACAACTATTGGACATATTGCCTTATTCGTCAGTGACCTGCAGTCAGCCGAGACATATTATCGGCAAATGTTTAAGATGCAGTTGATCGGGCGGGAGGCACCGATGGCAGATGGATTGTGGTATACGCTCCCCTTTGACAAAAGTTGGGAAGATGCAGAAGCAGCCGGGGTTGAGTTGGGAATGGTCGCACTGCGAAAGGGCGCGTTTGTACTGGCTTTGATCCAGGGGCAGGCGACCCAGGGGCAGGTGTTTGCGATTGGGCTTTGCCTATCAGGAGAAGAAATTGCCTGGGTTCGCGATCATCTGCCCAAAGATGTGCAACTGCTTGAGCACAGCGCCAATGTTCTTGCATTCCGCGACCGTTACCAGATCACGTGGCAAATTTCAATCCTAGGAAACGAGTTCCGCACTGCTGGAGATTTTGCTGATCGTTGGCTAAATATCTGACGATTAATGGGTTTGCATTTTTATTACCCAAGCAATCACCTTGTTGACTGCAAAGAATGAAATTTATCGCGAAAGGAAAATTTATCTGACGAGTAAAACATCGCTTAATAGGGAATATCTTCATAGTTCTAGCCAGCCCAGAATTGCAAAGGTAGGATGGGGCATCTTACTAATTGTGAGCGCCCTGCTGATAATGGACGGTGCGTTCTGGTTCTTTATTGGTCCTAACATCATCCACGCCCGCCTGGTAGCGGTCTGGTACGTTTCTTTTGGCATGCTGGCTTTGCTGGTTGCCCTGGAAGGCTATCGAAACGGTACACGCTGGGCCTGGCATGCCTCCTGGGTATTAGCGGTTGCTCTGGCCGCTATTGGATTAGTCGAGGTCACAATGGAAACCAACCCCTTCTTCGGACTGATTCTGCTTGGCCTTTCCGGCATAACAATAATTGGCCTCTTGCTTGCCCGCAAAAATCTGTCCTAACCGGCCAACGATAAGGGCTGGTAAATGGCCGTCTCAAATTCTGGATGTCTATTAGGTATGAAATGATTTGGCGAATAAGGTTTGTGACTGGCGAAAACATAACACCACGAATTGTCCGGTAAATGATCTGCTATAGGCCAACACAGCGTTTCTGGCGATGAGGAGTAGATTGCCTTATGACCGGCAAAAGGGATATCTCATCCAACTCACTAAGCTATCGAGCGGAGCTGGCTGCCGTACCTACCCGACGCTGGCAAGATCTGGCTCGTTTTGCCTGGTATCCTTTCGCGGCCATCGTGTTTTCTATTGTTGTTATTGCCTTACCTGGCTTCTTCATCATCGGCCAGGATGGCTCCATAGATCCCCGCTTTAGCGCCAGTCCCTCGCTCTTAGTAACCAGTGTTCTGCGCTTGACTGTTGTGGTGGCCATTGTCACCAGTCTAGCCTCACTGCTATTAGCTGTGCTGTTATTTCGCCGCCGCTCCCGGGATGGGATGGCGCTGTTGACCTCTTATCTATTACTGGCTTATGGCATCATCATGTCCGGTCCGATCGAAGCCTTGGAGCCGTTCATACCAGGCATTGCCACCTTTAACACCACCGTTCTCATACCACTTTTCCAACCATTTATTTTGCTCTTATTTACCATTTTCCCCGACGGCCGATTTGTGCCATCATGGACACGGTGGGGAGCAATTCTCCTTTTCTTAATTACCCCTATTTCACTCTTCTTGCTCGTTCCATTATCCAAATCATCTCTTGACTTCTCTCAACCGGGCATCGCCCTTATTTTTGGTGTCAATATCGTTGTTTTTATCGCCATTATATCCATGATTCTGTACGCTCAGGTGTATCGATATCGTCACGTCTCCACACCGACTCAAAAACAGCAGACGAAGTGGGTGCTATATGGTATTGGGCTGTGGTTCACAATTCAGTTCTTAGCGGGTATTCCCTGGATATATACCTACACTCTGCCCCCTGCTACGCCCTATCCCCCATGGCTGGCTTTTATTGCGCCATTCTGGCACCTCTCCATTGCCTCCATCCCCTTTACCCTGACCATTGCGGTGATGCGTTACCGTTTATTTGAGATTGATATTCTGAACAACCGCTCACTCCTATATGGGTCATTGACGCTCATGGTTGTGGTGATCTATGTGCTGGTGGTAGGCTTACTAGGAACCCTCTTTCAGGCTCAAGGTAACCTTCTGATCGCTCTGCTGGCGACGGGCATCGTAGCGGTTCTCTTTCAACCCTTGCGTGAAAGATTACAAAACAGTGTGAATCGGCTGGTTTATGGTGAGCGGGATGATCCCGTAACGGCGCTAGCACAGTTGGGTAGACGTTTGGAAACGGCCGTTGCGCCAGACCGAGTCCTGCCTACTCTGGTAAAAACTATCGCCCAAACCCTAAAGCTCCCTTATGTTGCCATCATCCTCCCGACTGATGCAGGTGAGCGCATTACCGTTTCACAGGGGAATAATCCATCAGGCCTTATTGAATTTCCCCTTATCTATCAGGGAACAGGAATTGGGCAATTGGCTGTTTCCCTGCGCCAACCCGGTGACGCTTTCACTGAAGCTGAAATGCGACTCCTGCGCAATATTGCCCGGCAGGCTGGTGCGGCAATTCATGCCGCTCAGCTGACGCTTGACCTGCAACGCTCACGGCAGCTATTGGTCACTGCTCGAGAAGAAGAACGTTTGCGCTTGCGTCGCGATCTGCACGATGGTCTCGGCCCGGCATTGGCCTCCGTGGTATGGCAAACCGATAGTGCTCGCGATATGGTGCACACCAACCCGGATGAAGCTGTGGAGTTGCTGGTCAGCAGCATAGAGCAAGCGCAGGAAGCCTTGGCCGATATCCGGCATCTGGTTTATGGGCTGCGACCGCCGGCGCTGGATGAATTGGGATTGGTAGGAGCGTTGGAGCAGGCAGCGACCAAGTATCAACAAACGGCCGTTTCGATAGAATCGGAAATACTTCCGACCCTACCGGCTGCCGTGGAAGTCGCCGCCTATCGTATTGTGCAAGAAGCAATTAAGAACGCAGTCACACATGGAGAGGCAAAACATTGCTGGGTATATCTAATTGCTAATGGGCAGGTAGGCTTGACTATAGATGATGATGGACTAGGTTTACCCCAGATGATCACACCCGGTGTCGGCTTGCATTCCATGCGTGAACGCGCCGAGGAGCTAGGAGGCGCCTTCACCATTCAACCCCGTCAGAGTGGTGGCACAAGAGTTGCTGTCTCCCTACCACTAGAATTATAATGAAGATGCCATGGAAAATAATATTGTCTACCTCCTGATAGCTGATGATTCACCAGCAGCACGTACGGGATTGAAGGC
>JBFGLD010000243.1:0-7409 GCA_041576335.1 Anaerolineae bacterium
CATGCGATTTTTACTAAAAGCCATTACCCCCACAGAAAGCGGCAACGAAGCGGTAAGAAATGGGACTCTCGGCAAAATTGTAGAGGACTTTCTGGCTGAGATAAAACCAGAGGCGGTTTACTTTGGCCTGGAAAATGGGCAAAGAATGGGGTACTACTTCATTAATTTGGACGACCCTTCGCAAATCCCGCAGGTCTGTGAACCCCTCTTTCTGGCCCTGGGCAGTAGCTGTGAGCTGACCCCGGTGATGACCCCAGAAGATCTGGGCAAAGCTGGATCTCACTTTGAGTCAATCGTCAAGAAATTCGGCTAATTTGAAATCACTCCTGGAAAGCGGAGCTACCCTCTCCCCTCTGGTGACAATGCTCTGCGTTGTCGCCAGAGGGAGCTACCGTCTTCATGGCGAAAAACGAATGACACTAACGCTGGAGAAATTTCAATGTCAACAAAAAACAATAGGTATGTTTCACCCCGTCTTTTCTGATTTTCGCGTAACGGCGGCAGATATGATTGCTATGGCACAAATATCGGCGAATTTATAGGCTTGCCCCCAACCGGCACAGAAGTAACGGTCAGCGGTTATGACATGTTTCGTCTAGCCGACGGTAAAATCGTGGAACGCTGGGCTGAATTCGATATGATGGGCTTGATACAACGACTTGGGGTAATGAGGTAAGCCATCCGTTGAGTTTATGGGTTTGTAGAGTTAGGTAAGTTCATCTCGATGAAAACAGCCTCAAGTTAGCCCACACTTGATTAAACGGAAGGGTTTATCAGCTTGAACAACGCTATGAACTCATTCAACTCAAAACTCTACAAACTCCACCCTCTCCCACTTCCCCGGCGATGGCCACAACCGGGCCAGACAAACCGTGGCCAGCAGTCTCGACGAAAGGTTTTGACTTTTATGGACTTGCTGTTAGACACGAGCTTAGAGTTATGCGATCATTTTATGCTTTCTGAAGGGAGAGAAAGAAAAAGGCAGATTAAAAATTTGCTTGTTCGACCCCGGTCAAAATACAGCTATTGGCTCAGCTAAGGTCGAACAAATCCAGCAGCCAGCAGGTCATAGTGGGTGTATGATAGCCCTGTTTTTTGGATCCAAGCCTCAACTTCTTCATTCAGCGGACCAAATAAAGTGAGGCTCTGTAATTTCACCGTAGCCTGAAGTTGTGGCATCTCTTCCCACTGGTAAGCAAGCTGATGATGGGCGAACCAGGCATTCGCATCAGCGTAGGTGATGACGGCTCCTGCGGTTTCGGTCTTGGTGTTGGCGAAGAATTTATATCCTAATACGCCGGGGTGCCCTTCCGCTTCAGTTCGTTTAGCTAGTGCTTGAATGGCGGCTATAAAGGCATCGCGGGATTGAACCAGATTATAGTGAGTGACCTGAACCACTTGAGCTGAGAGATTGTCTGTCATAATATAATCTCCTGGTCAATTAGAATTAGATTGTCGCCAGTATAATCTTGACAGCAATAAAAAGCCATTCTAAGCGATATTTTTGCCCGTTGAGCCAGCCTCCTAGCATTGGAAATTTCACCAAATCTATGAAATCCACATGTGGCCATAGACTCGAGTAGGTGTTCTAAATGATGGTGTCGAGGGTGAGGCGGGCGTCGTAGCAAGGTTCCTATCGCCTTTAGACCTCCTCGCTCATCTCCAGCACGGACCGAACCGGACCAGCCGCCAGGAAGCCGACCCGTAAATCGTCCTCATCGATTGTCTCCGCCAAATGGTGGATGATAACGGCCGCTTCTCGATAAGCCTGTTTCGCCTTCGTCTGCTCTCCCTGCACCCTATACAGCTTACCCAATTCATCTAAAATCGGCCATTCCTCCCCCGGTAGACCAATTTGCTGCGCCAGCACCAGAGCCGCTTGCAGGTGGCTAATCGCCCGGTCCAAATCCCCATTCCATTGGGCCAGCGCCGCTTGCGAACGAAGCAGCGGCAAACGATAACGTCGGTTGTCGCTCACCAGTTCATCCAGCCGCTCAACCTCAGCCCGTGCTAGAGCATCATCGCCCCCCCGTAAGAGCGCCTCGGTCTCGTACCAACCGCATAAGCCTAAGGGCAACAAAGCCTCATCTTTCCGAAGCTGCAATCTCTGCCTGGCATAACCGTGCGCCTGATCCCAATCTCCGGTTATGGCGTAGACGGCGCATAATTCAGCCAGCGCCCAGTCTGTAATAAAGTCGTGTTTTGTAAAGTCCTCCCAGAGGGTCAATAATGTCTGACGGGCAGAGGTCAGAGCCAAGATCGTACGCTGGACGGTAGCCCAAGTGGTTTGGGCCAAATCAATCATCAGCGGATGACCCACCAGGCGCGTTTGCTTGACCGCTTGTTGGGCCAGTTTGATCGCTTGACGATAGTGACCGAGTTCCATTCGAGCATAAGCCAACACACGAGCCGCATCAGCCTCTCCCCACATATTTTCGATCTGTTGACTAAAGGCAAACGTTTCTTGCAGCGTGGTCAGACTTTCCTTGGGTCGACCGGTTAAAATCTGCCCCCAAGCGGCCACGCGTTGACTATCGGCTTCCAAAACCCGATTGCCGGCGGCGGCGTAGAGTTGGCGGGCCTCATTGGCATAGTGCTCGACCGTTTCCCATTGTCGCAGTTGAATATAAACATAGGAGAGATCGCTCAGACAGCGAGCCATTAATTGACGATGGCCCAATTGGCGGGCCAGGGCCAGGGTCTTCTCGCCGTGATCGAGCGCTCGGTACGAATCTTCCTCCAGACGGGCGGCCAGCAATAAGGCCCATTCCGTTTCGGCTATGCCCAGCTCATCCCCATTCTCTTCAGCTATGGCCTTGGCCCGTCCTAACAACAGCATGGCTTGCTGCTGATCTTTCATACCATTGATGTAAATTGTGGCCAGACGATTCAACCCTAGACATTCCATGGTGGGTACCTTATTCACCTGGGCATAGTCAATCATCGCCTGGTAGGTTTCCTCGGCCTGCGGCCAATTCTCAACCAGTTCATAGGCCCGCCCCAGGTCAGCATACAGGATTTGCCGGTCTGCGCCGGAAATCTCCCGCGGCCAGTTTTGCTGTTTAACCAGGCGCCAGACGGTTTCGTAATGGGTAATGGCCACCCGCACGGCAAAGAGATCCATCGCTTCGTTACCAGCGAGGAGGCTATAGCGGATCGTCTCAGCCCACAGGCCGGCGTTGTGGGCATGGTGGGCCAATTCGGCTGGTGGTGCAGCACTCGCTTGCAGGGTCTCGAAGGCCCGGCGATGTAGAATCCGCCGTCGGGCTGTCCCGGCTTCAGTATAGACCACCTCACTGACCTTCTGGTGAGAAAAACTGTAAATCGGATCACGACCAAACGTCGACAAGACCTCATCCGTCTCTAGCAGCAACTGGCGGCTAAGCAATTCATCCAGGGCTTCCATCGCCCGAATTTCTTCAAGCCTGGCCACCTGGCACAGATGATTAAAGGAGGCTTCTTCGGCCAGGACAGATGCGGCCGTCAGTAACTCACCGGCCGGTGCCGTGATGCGGCCCAGCCAGCCCCGGATGATCTCCCGCACCCCCGGCAAAACCCGCGATTCCAAGTCCGACTCGTTCAATTTTGCCCAGTCAATTCGCCAGCCTACTGTAGTCGTATCGGGCTGGATTAGACCATCTTCAACCAAGGCCTTCAAGGTTTCTGTCAGAAACAGCGGTTGGCCCTCTGTTTCCGAAAATAACCAGTGGCTAAATTGGGTCAGCGATGCGTCATCGTCGCTTTCGTCTGGCTCGAGCAGCCCTCGAATGAGTTGCTCGGTTTCTGTCTGGGATAACTCGCTTAAATTGAGCTGCAGCGGAGCAGTATCCCGTTTGAGGCGGGTCAGCCAGCTTTGCATATCAGACGACTCCATCAACGCTTCCTGACGTAGGGTCAATAATACCAGGATCGGGCTCCCCATCCCGTCGCGCCCTTCTTCCATCCAGCGCAGCGTGGCGTAATGCAGCACGTCTAGCGAGGCCGTATCGGCCCAGTGCCAATCATCAATAGATAGGACCAGTGGGGCGCGTTCAGCCAGGGCCTGCCCCAAGCGGGTAATCGCTTCAAAGAGGTGCTGCCGGGCGGTGGCCTCCTCCTGGGTTGGCTCCGGCAGGTCGGGGTAGCGATCACGCAGCTCCGGCAAGATACGGGTGAGCTGGGTCAACCACAAATCCGAGAGTAGATCGTCGGGGGCATTCTCGCGCTCCAGGCGCTGGCGCAGCAGTTGGGTGAGCGGCTGATAGGATAGTCCGCCGCTGGTTTCAAAGGCCCGGCCCTGGAGAATATCGGCCCCTTGCATTGTGGCCCACTCCAGAAAGTGTTGGACCAGTCGGGTCTTGCCGATCCCGGCTTTGCCCACCAGGGGGATCACCTGCACGCCATCGCTGCTGGCCCGCTGATAGGCGTCGATCAACGCTTCATGTTCACGGCTGCGGCCCACAAAGGGCATCGTCAGTCGGCGACGCTCAAGAGAACGGCCTGATTTGTGCCGCACCTTCCGCTCCGGCCATTGTACGCGAATCTGGGCCACCAGTGCTGCGGTTTCCGCCGCAGGCTCAACCCCCAACTCCTCGGCCAGCAAGGCTCGGCAGGTTTCATACTGGGCCAGGGCCGCGCTCCGTTCGCCTTGCAAGGCCAGGGCCTGGATCAGTTGACGGTGGGCTTCTTCGCGCCACGGCTCCAAAGCGAGTTGTTGTCGGGCCAAACGCTGGGCCGTCTGGTAGTCAGCCTGGGCCAGATTATGGGCAGTCAACTTAAATAGAGCATCTTGAGCCAGCCGATGCAACTGCTCCCGTTCCGAACGTAGCCATTCATCAAACGGCAGGCTATCGCAGGTAAAAGCGGGCAGAAGCTCGCCCTGGTAAAGATTTGCTGCCGGCTCCAATCGCTCCTTTTCCAGATAGGTCAGGAAGTCGGTCACATCCAAAGAATAAGCACTGGCTCCGTTAAACTGTACGGTTGAACGGGTGACCAGCAGGTGAGGCTCATCTGGGGCGGCGGTATCGCCCACAATTTGGCGCAGGCGATGAAGAGATTGGCGCAGGTTCTGTTTGGCTATGGCCTCCGCTTCATCCGGCCAGAACAAGGTCGCCAGCACATCCCGCGCATGGGCTTGCTGCCTGGTCAGCACCAGATAGACCAGCAGCCCCTGCACCTTCGCCGAGCGAAAATTTGTGAGCGGCTTGTCGCCCAGCGTCGCCTGAAACGCACCAAAAAAAGATAAGGTCAGATGATCCATTGACAAATTGGCCCTGGATGAAAGAGAAGTTGATTTTATCTCCGCACATTATACCCCTCCAACCGCTGAATCGGGAAATAAAAACCGAAACCAACAGACAAACAGTAAAAGTGGTCACGATAAGACGCCGGGTGGTGACGATCTGGTCACAGAGGCTTGGTATGCTGGCCTCAATGAGTTTTGGGTGACAAAAATGAAAAATTTGTAAAGAATGGAGAAAACCAATGAACAATCATCTTGACGCTAGCCACATTATGCAGACCGCAACGGCCTTTCTGCCTTGTAAAGTGCTGTTGTCCGGTGTGGAACTTGACCTATTCTCCACACTCGGAGAAGGGGCGATGACCGCTTCACAGCTTCAGGAAACGTTAGAATTGCATCCTCAGGGCACCTACGATTTCTTCGATGCGCTGGTCTCGTTGAAGTTTCTGGAGCGGGACGGGGACGGGCCTGAAGGTTGTTACAAAAACACGCCGGAGACAGCAGCTTTTCTGGACAAGAAAAGCCCGATGTACATCGGCGGCATTCTGGAGATGTTTAATAGTCGTCTGTACGGCTTCTGGAACGATTTGAGCACCGGCCTCAAAACCGGAGAACCGCAAAATGAGACCAAGGTCAATGGTCGCTCTTTCTACGATGAAGTGTACGCTGACAAAGATCGTCTGCGAGAATTTTTGAGTGGGATGGATGGTTTGCAAATCGCGAACTTCCGCGCTTTGGCCGAGGCCTTTGACTTTTCAAAATACCAGAGTGTGAGTGATATTGGCGGGGCACTCGGTACATTCTCGGTGATTGTGGGTGAGCGTCATCCCCACCTGGACTTGACCACGTTTGATCTGCCCGCAGTGGCCCCCCTAGCTCAGGAGCAGATCGACGCCACAGGGATGAGCGAACGTATCACCGTGAGCTCTGGTGATTTCTTTGTCGAAGATTTGCCCCAGGCCGATGTCTTGGTCATGGGCATCATCCTGCACAATTGGAATTTGGAGCGGAAAAGGGTACTCATTCAAAAGGCGTACGAGGCTCTGCCCGAAGGGGGTGCCTTTATCGCCATCGAGTTCCTGATCGACGACGCTCGACGAGAAAACACATTTGGCTTGTTGGACTCCCTAAATATGTTGATTGAATTTGGGGATGGTTTCTCGTTCACTGGCGCTGATTTTCAGGAGTGGTGTCGGGAAGTGGGCTTCAAGCGGTTTGAAATCATCCCGCTGGATGGCCCTGCCAGTGCAGCTATTGCTTATAAGTAGTTTTCATTAATACTATGAAAAGGTAATTATCATAAACTGTGTCATGCACATCATGACCTCAACTATCATTTACTCAAGAAAGGATGACATACAATGTCTACAGAAAAAAACAAAGCAGTGGCCCGCAAATTTTATGAGCTTTTTGAGACCTGTGACTTGAAGGCAGCTGAGGAGATTGTGGCCGAAGATTTTGTTAATCTTAGGGCCATCCCCGGTCAAACGCCAGGTTTGGCAGGGCTTAAGGAAGTGATCCAGGCGTTCCGGGCAGGGGTTCCTGATATTAAGTTTACGATTGAGGAGCAGGTCGCCGAGGGAGACAAAGTGGCTAGCCGCTATTCAGCCAAATGCACCCATCAAGGTGATTTTTTAGGCGTCCCCGGCACCGGCAAATCTCTAAACTTTACCGGTCTGGTTATCCATCGCATCATTGATGGCAAAATCCAGAATGCCTGGCTCGAGTTTGACATGTTTGGTGTCATGCGACAGATGGGCACTATCTGCGCGCTAGGTGGGAATGGAAAGTAAGGTCGGCATCCTCCTGGTAAGGAATCGGGCGTCATCGCCGCCAGCGTCCATCGCGACGCTGATGACCCGAATACGGTCATTGCTTGTTCCCAGTACACGGATTTGAGTACAGCACAGGGGCTTATTGCTGCTCTGAGCGGTAACGAAGAGTTTCAAGCGGTGCTTAAGAAATCCGGCGTTAAACCGGAAACTATGGAAGTGTGGGTCAGCGAGGACGTCTAATAGACTCGGCACTAGGGCTGACCGGTGGTTTGAATCTTGTATCTATCTTGTTTATTTCAATTAAGGAGACAAGATCGTGATATACCTATACCTGCGGCAAACTGTTGAGGATTATGACCGGTGGAAAGAAGGCTTCGATAACCATATCGTGGCCCGGCAGGCCGGTGGAGCCA
>JBFGLD010000244.1:0-7349 GCA_041576335.1 Anaerolineae bacterium
TGTCGGCGTCTCGGTTGCCGCCGGCGCCGGCTCAGCCAGCAGAGCATTATCTCCTTTAGAAAGTGCCTTGGTTTCGGTTGGTTCAAGCACCGGTGCAGCCGTCTGGGTAGGGCTTGCGGTAGCGGAGGGCACCAGCGTTGGGGTTTCGGTGGGTATGACCTCAACGGGGGCAGTCTCAGGTTCAGCTGCAGCAATTTCAGTTTGTGCCCCACCGGCCAAGCGCAAATAGCCGAAAAGCAAGGCCCCCCACAAGGCCACGATTGCAACGACAAGGCCTAGCTGACGCAACAGTTGGGCGGGGGCAGGCCAGCTGATTTGATGTCGGCGCGGCAACTTCGCTCCGGTTTTCCAATATTGTGCCATAATCCGCTATTAGAACCCGTATAAGATTACGCCACCCAGAAAACCAAGGGTGACCGCCAGGGCAAAACTGCCAACAAACCCAAACAGGTATAAAACCATAGTCGCCGGCTTCCAGAGAATTTCAGATCGTCGCCAGCGGCTAAAAGCTATGACGGTAGTTAGAACAAACAAAGTAACGCCCAGAAAAATCTTGACGTTGATAAAGGGTGCGTCGCCCTCATAGCGAATAATATAATCCCGATATCCGGTCAGCGCGGCAAGAATCGTCGTAATCGCCGCCAGGGTAATCGAATAAAAAGCAGCCCGTTCCAAACCTTCATTTTTTTGCAATAAAGCCAACACGATAAAAAATAAGGCCCCCCCCGTAAAAGCGATGGGGAAATGAACGGTCATGCTGTGCAGCGGATGCAGCTCTGTCAGCGCGGCAATGAGACGCGTAATAAATTCTGCTACCGACATTGAACCATTTATTCCTATCCAAGAAAGAGGGAGTTGAGAGAAGGCCCCCAACTCCCCATTGAGTTATTTACTGTAAGAAAATAAGACTAGGCGCGGGAGACGGCTCTGATAACGTATAGTACCAGGCCGCTTAACAGCAACCCGCTGCCGAAAAGTGCTAAAATGACCGGTAAATTCGGCCAGCCCCCCTGGCCTGCCTGCGGTAGGGCCGCCGGCGGTGACTGGGTCTGAACTTGTGCTGCCAGGAAGTCGGCTATAAGCGCCGCCTCGTCGTCGCTAACCTGGTCCGAACTGTATGATGGCATATTCCGTCTTGGCGTGCGAAGTTGGGCAATAATCACATCCGCGGTGGGGGTTACGCCCGCCGCAATAAACCCCTCCACAAGTCCGCCTTGGCCGGTCGTGGCGACATCTTCGTGGCAGGCTATACACCGCTTTTGCGCCATAAGGTTCTGTCCCGGATTGTCGAACGTGCCGGCGTCTTGGGGCATAAAATCAGCGGCCGGCGCAGGCAGCGAGATGACGTATGCGTGCATATCGATAATTTGTTCGTCAGACACCTGTTCTTCCGAAAACTTCGGCATAAACCGGCGCGGGTTGCGCACCTGCTCAATCCACTCCTGGGCGGTTGCGGTGCTATTGGACAAAGGCCGGACCCATTTTCCCTCGCCGTTTGGCCCGTGGCACTGCTGGCACTGCCAGACTTGTTCTTCCCAAACAACCTTGCCATTGTCAGGGTTTTGGGCAAACGCCACCGAGGTGGTCAGCCCGGTGAATACCAGTGCAGATGCAAAAATAATAAAAAGTTTGTGAATACTCATGAAATTTACTCTCCCCTAAAAGTTTATCCTGAAGTTAAGTGGACTCTGGTCCGAATTCAGCGACCTATTATAAGAAACGATTTGTCAATAGTCAAATAACAGATGTGTAATTCGGCCTGCAAGCGGTGATCGCCCCGTTCTGGAAAGCCCGCTTCTAGGCTAGTAAAGGTATTGACTAGTTGAAGGAGCCAATTGGCAATAGGCGTTCACCACCTTTCATTAATACCTGAGCTCGATAACTCACCTTGAAATGTCATTTTGAGGAGCAGCGCGACGAAAAATCCCTGAATAGTCGGCTTGCAAGCCTAGGTTTTAGAGATTCTTCGCGCCGCTCCGCTTCGTGCAGAATGACACGTCCATAATTTCCGCACTGAGGTATTAATGGATTTCTGATTCAAAGTGTAGAAACCCGGTTAATTTATTCACGTTCCACGTCCTGCGTCCCACGCGCGTGAGGCGTGGAACGTAAGCCTATAGCGACGGGTTACGAAGAACTGGCTAATGACCTGCCCGGAGGAAATCCGACCACCCCTAATATAGATACGTAATCTCAGCAAGATTGGATTTAATTCGCTTGGCTAATTTGGGAAATAATAAAATATCGAGCGGGGAGTTACTGAAAAATTCCGCCTAACACTTTTTCGCCCGTAGGGCTTGGGCTTCCGCCAGCCGGTTCGATGCTGACCCCAAACGAGGCGTATTCAAAGAGGGAGGCGGGAGCCGAAATTCTTGTTCCGCCATAGCCGTATTCATCTACCGAAAAGACAGCACCACTTGTTCTGTGTCCATCCTCGATCAGCCATAGTTGGTACTGCTGTTCCGGCTCAAGGAGCGGTAGATTATCGACTACCAGCGCACCATTCTGCCCATCTGCACCGACGATGATGAAACCGCTCGCATTCGGGGCTATATTTGTCCCGCTTAGGGGCACGGCAATGGCCCGCATGCCGCTCGGCCGCGTGGCGGTTTCCATCTGGTTAACGCGCTGCCACAGCCAGAGGTTACTGGCAATGAGCGTTAAGATTAGCAGCAGACTAACGACGCCCCAAACAGGCGCAGCCGATCGAACCAGATTTGCCAGTGGCTGCCACCACGGTGCTGAAAACGAGGTGGACACCTTAGCGCCCGACAGCTCAATACGACTCATCAACCGGCGCTGCAACTCCGGCGGGGGCGCTGCGTCGGGCGCAGCCATGGCCAGCTGGGCGCTGGTCGTCTCAAAAACCTGTAATTCAACCTGGCAAACGTCGCAAACCGCCAGATGCTCGGAAACGAAGACCATTTCCTCTTCATCTAGACAGTCCAAGGCATAGGCAGGCAATAATTCTCGAACGTGCTCATCAATTGCCACGGACTGATTACCTTATCTCTAATTTACTATACGCACCAATGCAGATCATGGATTTAGCCGATGACAATGCGCTCATCCTGTAATATTTGGCGCAGTTTTTGCATCGCCGACCGAATTCGCGTTTTTACGGTTCCCAGGGGTTGGTTTAGGGCTTCGGCAATTTGGCGGTGGGTGTAACCCTTAAAATATGCCAGCGCCAAGGCTTTTTTTTGTTCTTCAGGCAGTTGAGCCACAGCGGCGCGCACGCGCGCCTGCTGTAACATAAGTTCGGTGATTTCTTCCGGGTTATTCCCGTTCGGCAAGGCGTCGGCCGAAATCTCGGCCCAACTGACGCTCGACTGCTCCGGTCGTGAACTGCGGCGGCGCAAAACATCAATCGCAAGATAACGCGTTATGCTGGTCAGCCAGGTATTCACCCTGGCCCGATCGGAGCGATACGTTTCCGCTTTTGACCAGATCCGGGTAAATACGTCAAGGGTAATTTCTTCGGCGGTAGCCCGGTCGCCGACGATATTCAAGGCCAGGCTAAAAACCAGACGATTATATCGGGTGTATAGTTCATTCAAGGCATCGGCACTGGCACGCCTGACGAGCAGGATCAAGGTTTCGTCGTTTAGAGTTGAATAATCCACAAGCCGAAATGCCCTTCCGCTCCATTTTGCATAGCTATTATTTTAACACACTTGTGCAATTCTTCAGAATTGCCGCCACCCCACGCCGCCGGCCAGCTAAGTCAACTTTTCTCTTCAGGTCGTTTTAAGAAAGCGTCCTGTAATTGAGTGAACAGCCGCCGACGTCGAGCTGCCGGGATCGTTCGTTGGCCCTGACGGCGATAGAGGAAGATCGTCTGCTGGGTGGTATCTAACACAACACGACAATTCTGGCAGGTCGCCAGGTGGGCCTGCGCCTCGGCGGTTAATAATAAATGTTTAAAGGTGGCTATGATTTCCTTCTTTACTTTTGGATTGAATTCGTTATTGAAGTATTTCGGGCCAAGCTGATTGACCCGGGCCCGACTTTAGACGGGGAAAAATGCAAAAAGCGAGAAATGTTTGGAATGTGGGCGGCTAAAGATTGTTATCTTTTTCGCGGGTATATGTTGCTTCTACGTTGATCGTAATGCCACCCCGTACGTTGAAGTTGCCTAAGACACGGCAGCGGATGGGGTCAAGGGCAGTGACCAAATCGTCTAAAATCATATTTGTCACGTGTTCGTGAAAATGTCCCTCATTGCGAAAGGACCACAGATATAGTTTAAGCGATTTACTTTCAACAACGCGTTGATTAGGAACATATTCAATGGTCAGATGTGCAAAATCGGGCTGCCCCGTAATCGGACAGATGCAGGTAAACTCGTCCGTTTCCAGCCGAACCGTATACTCGCGGCCGGGATGGCGATTGGGAAAGGTTTCCAACTTGCGCTGAGGTTGTTCCACTTCTTTCCCCAAGAAGGTCAGTTCTTGTACATCAGTCTGTTCAATCATGGCGTCATACACTCCCATCTTAGCCAGTTATTAAGGCATTTTCGAATAAAATCGGGCAAAGAACTGGCCAGAGCAACAGATGTAGTTTTACCCGATTCGCATTATTAATAAGACATTTTAGCATATCAAAACCAGGGAAGCTAATTTAGAGGGCAGGCGGCTGCATTTCAGAATTGGCACCCTGTTCGATCATCAGCCAACCCAGTACCAATTGGCAAACATCACCGTAAACAGGCCCAACCCCAGCAGCGATATCAGCGTAATTAGGCGATCGCCCCAGGGGCGGTCTCCCCAACGCGCTAGCAGAATGAAGGCAGGAAAGAGAACCCAGACGTAACGCCGTTGGCCGATGAGCAGACCGGAGCTAAAGGGGATCAGCGCGCCGAGTAGCACGAACACGGCCTCGCTCCAGCGGCGCTGGTAGAGCAAGACGATGCCCAAACTGAGAAAAAGCAGGGCCAGCAATAGATCGAGCCAATCGTTGAGTGGCAAGTGGCCGGCCAGCAAAGCTGCAGTCCAGCCTTCGGGCGGGGTATGGAGCAGGGCAGTCACGGTTGCCAGAGGTGAACGCGGCACCCGATTCCAGGCGGCGGCACCGTTGGCAAAAGCCAACGGATCCCCAAATGCTTGGTAGAGGTAGACCATGTAGGCTGCGGTGCCAAGCGGCACAGCGGCCGGCGCCCCTAATGCCAACAGCGAAGGTCGCTCTTCAGCCGGCCGCTGCCGGCGCTGAATCCACCACTCGACCAGAAGCATGGGGGCCGCGATAATACCCACAAAGCGAGTCAAGGCAGCCGCAAAGCCCAACATCCCCGCGCTTTCCCAAAAGCCTCGGCGCGAAAAGTACAAGGCTCCAATCGTACATAATAAAAAAAGCGACTCGGTATAGATGGCCGACCCGAAAAAAGAGGTAGGAAAAATGAGCAAATACCACACGGCTCGATCGGCCACGCCCGTACCCCATTCGACACCGACCAGACGATACAGTAGAATGGCTGCGCCCAAAAGCGATACATTGGTAATAAGTATGCCGGCAATTAATGGATCGCCCACCACAAGCGTAACCAGACGGATCAGGAGCGGTAAAAGGGGGAAGAAAGCAACCGATGGCAGCGGAACTCCTTGGTAACGATAGCCCTCCTCGGCAATGCTAAGATAGAAGCCCGTATCCCAGCGGCTGCCAAATACATCGAGCAGTACGTTATCGGGCCTAATGTGATAGGGTGGCACGGATGCCGAATCGACCACGAGGGGTTCGGCCACATAGGCCACCAGGGCGATTCCCGCCCGGCTCAAACTAAAAGCCAAAATCGGCAGCCACAACCACCGTACGGCCAACAAGTTGGCTCGCCAGTTTGTCTCTATTTTGAGTTGTATTTGGGAAATGAATTGCTCTGTTGTCATTTGAGTGAAAAGCTTTCTTCATTGCAAAAAATATCCGGCAGGCACGTTGGACGTGCCTGCCGGTCATCACACACTACTTTTGGAATAGAGCGGGCATATAAATGAATTTTGTATAAGCAATCCCGCTTGGTACAGGGAACTGAGTCGCGGCACCTTCCGAGGGCCATGTATTCGGCGCAGTGCTATCCAATGCAAATCCTACAGACGCGCTGGGATTAACCGAAGCGGTAACCACATAAGACCCTTCGCTTGCCAACACGGTATTTAGTTCAAATTCGAACTTACCGTCACCATCAGTGGGTAAGTTCCCCAGAGACGTGCCATTGATCATAATAGAAGCGGTACTATTAAGAGGAAAACCGCTTCCGGTGATCTTAAAAAAGCTGCCGGGTTTACCAATGCTATGATTAACGTCAACCACGGCTTCTTCGTACACATTGGCAAACAGCTGCCAGCTAAACGCCTCGGCCGGCAGCGTTACATATGGAATCAATAGCACGCCCGACAGCAGAATGGTTACGGCGGTCAATAACCGACTGATTCTATTCATGAGTAGCCTCCTGATCAAAAGAAAATAAGTACATCCCTATTATTAACCAAACAGTATTGCCCTCTAATGACCTGCGAGGGACATCCCGATGAGGGCAAAATCAAGCTATCTGTCAATATGAGTTCATTTAAGTTCACCTCCTGTTAAAACGCCTGCTCGGTCCTCCCGCCCCCCGTCTGCTTCGCCCAGGGCAGGCGGATCGACTTCCTGCCCATGGATGGCGGCTTATCATTACCCGTAAGTGGGGTGAGGCAGGTAATGTTCCCCTGCCTTTAGGGAACGGTTAGGGTAGGGTATTAATTTTTATCACCTGTAGGCCGCGGGTATCGCTGGTGTGGCCGCGGTCCGTGCCGGTTTCCCGGATATCGCAGCCATAAATGCCTTGAGCCGCAGCCCGGCTGCCTACCAAGGGCTAGGCTATCGAGGTCGTAAACGATAGATAGGCCCCACAGGCTCAGCTTTGATAACGTGTCGTAGCTCAGACGGGAGCATATCGATGTATACGGGCCGCCGGGCAACTTCGTGCTGAATTAGCCGCCGCATATCTTTTGGGTCGATGAGAAAGCGGTTGATCGCCTGTACGTCGGGTCGCCGGTTCTCTACCAACTGCAAATACTCAATCACCGGCACGGTGTCCCACCAATCAAAGATAAGTGCATTTGGTTCCACTAAGCGCAGCACAGTTTCGCCCCGGCTGCGGGTGCTCGAATCACCCGATTGGTCCACCAGCTGCCAATTCCAAACCAGTACAAATAAGACAGCCCCAACCATTACGGCCCGCAAAAGCCAGGTCTCTAACCAGGTTCTCAAATTGTGGCGGTGGTCGGGGTCTATCCAATCAAGCAGCCGCTGATAACCAACCCCAAGCCAGAGGGCCCAGACGAGGTAGGTCGGCAGAAACATCGTATTTTTGTCAA
>JBFGLD010000245.1:0-7340 GCA_041576335.1 Anaerolineae bacterium
TAGCGGGCCTGGTGCGGGCTAAAGGCGATGTCGAGCGCCCGGTCGTTGTGATCGTTGCGGGCTACCTCCTCCCACTGGGCGCGGTCTGCAGACAGACGGACGATATAGCCGCGCGGATAGTCGTTGGGGGAGGCTTCATTGTTCAGACGTACCTGGCTGACCGGTTGCACCTGGCCCAGGTCAATCTCAAACCACATGCCCGGTCGTTGCACCGCCTGCGTGCTCCAGCGGGTTTCGGGGCGTCCGTCAAGGGCCTGCGATAGGTTATCAGCCCCTGCCAGGACATTGTTGTGGCTGGCGCTGACACTTAGCTTGACAGGCTCTTCTTCAGGCGGTTCAGGCGGTGGTTCGACGGGGGCGCCGGTCATAGGCGCCGGGGGCGGCACCGGCGGAAATGTGGCCGCCCGGTCGATCCAGAGCTGGGTTACTTGCTCATAATCGCCGTGCAGAACCCGGTCAATCCCAATATTGACGTCGCCGTCCTGGTTGTCGAAATCAGAAGGCATAAAGCCCCAGCCCATGTAGCCACAAGCGCCGTTGTCAAACCAGAAGGCCATGTTCTCGCGGAAGAAATTTGCCCGCCGGCCCGGCCGCCCGGTTTCCTCAATGACGAGGGGTTTGTTGAGACGTCTAGCCAGATCCAGGTCAATCAGAGAGATAGTATCATAATCGTGGATCGTTACGAAATCGAGGTTCTCGTAGAAGCGAGCCGGTTCGTCATGGCCAGACTCATTTTTGAATTGAGTTACCGCCGTCGAAACAATGCCGGCGGTAATCATATGAGTGGGATCGATGGCCCGGATTTCGGCGGCCATCGAGTTACAGAAGTTGATAAAGCCGTCGTGATCGGGGTAGTTGCTGCCCTCATTCGTCAGCTCCCATGCAAAAACGGCCGGATGATTCCTGAAGGTAGTCACGACTTTCCGGACGTAATCGAGGAAGGGACCTCGGTAGAGCCGGGCGTAAAAGTCCGGGTTAAGGACCTTATTCCAATGCTTGTCGACATACAGGTAGGTCGGGTATTCGGGAGGGTCCTGGTAAAACGACCAGTGTTGAAGTTTGACAGCTTCAAAATGATCGGTCAGGCAGACGATCACCCGCTGCTGGTACGTCACGGCATTGTCCAAAACAATCCGCAGGCGAGAGACTATTTCCGCATCGCTGAGGGTGAAAAATGGCAGAAATATACGGATAACCAAAGAGCCGGCCGCCTGGGCTGCCGCCAGAACCTCGGTGCGCTGGGCAGCTGTCGAGCGGGGCAGGAAATCGTTGAATCCGTAATGAGCAAGCCCACGGATGTTGAAGCCGACGAACTTGAAGTCATGGCCATCGATTTCGAGACGATCTCCGACCGGACGGACGTAGTTGTGTGTTGGTTGCACGATTCATCTCCATATTATGTCGAATGAATGGGAAAGATCTAAGCGATTATACCACGAACTTGACAGCGTCAGAAAACCGTCAAAAAAGACTTTTCCAAGAACTCGTCCACCGTCATCCCATTATCCTCCATCCAACCAACGGTTGCGAGCTGAGCGACCGGGGCCTTCCCCTCACAGACCATTCTTGGTATCCCGATCTCCTTGGTGTGTTGATTCGGCCGCGGCATTCCCGGTCCGCTCTGGCGAGCGGTTAGGCAGCCCGGGCACGTAGAGGGTTTATTGGTGGTTGAAGGATTCCCGGGGATCTTCGACGGGTGGGTGGGATGTCCGCTTATGCCGCAGCGCCTCAAGGTAGACACCCCCAAGGACCAGAACACCTCCCAGCAACAGGCCGCCGGTAACCGGTTCCCGATCGAGCCAAGCGGAGAGCGTTATGGTGACCCGTGGGATCACCACCATAACGTACGCAGCACGCGACGCGCCCCAATGCTGGGCTACGTAAACGTGGAGAAGGAACACGACGGTGGTTTCCCCCGTTTTTTACAAAGCTTACTCCAGCTGGGGGTGAATTCTTAGATCCAAGATTGTCTCAAGCCCTTTTTCTTCCTCAAATTTGGCTGTGAGACTTTCCGAGTAAATTCTTTACGGGGAAGGGGGGAACTGTTTTTTAAGAAAGTGAATCGGGGTATAGATTGCGGTTCGAATAGCCGCGTTATGCCAAATATTCTTGGCCTGCGACCACTGTAAACGGCGATCAACACAGGTTTTGTGCGTGAGAACCTGTCCATTTACCCCAAAATGAGCCGCCAGTGCCGTGAGCGTCTGCTCCCAAAATGCTTCTTGCTTGCGATGGGCGAATAGCCAAAAGCCAACTTCATACATGGGGTCGTTAGCCCGAGCCATCGACTGCACCTGAACCACGGTGCAATCAACCTGTTCAAAGGCACTAAAGGTGATCCAGCCTGATTCCATATGACCTTGAGGGGTCATGAGGGTGAATGATTCATCGTCGGCATAAAGCACCAATACGCCGGTAGAGAGCGACATTCCACCGGGCATTTTGAGGTTGAGCAATACTACCTCTCCGGGGGCAATCCCCGTTAGCGGGGCGTAAAAATAGTTCTTAACCGGCCAAAATTTTGGAAAGTTCTCTTTCCAGGTTTGAATAACCTGAGCCGGTGTGATATCCACGCCACTTAGACGTACCTTGTATGTTTTTTGCCACAGCTGACCAAAACCTTGCAAGGGCCCCACTACCTGGCGACCTTCCACATTCAGGTTGATTGCTCCGGCAGGCGGCGCATCGCTTCTATGCAACTGCGACACCAGGGGAGACCAGGCATTTTTACGTGATTCAGTTTCATTCGGTTGAGTTGGTCGTTCGTTCATCTTTAACCTCCATTAAGTGCAGCGAGCGCGTCAGCTTCCGTAGCGTAAATGCCGATCGCGTCGTCCAAACGGGTGAGTTCAAAAATTTCTTGATAGTGCTCGCTTAACCCACAGGCCAGCAGGCGCTGCTTTTGGCGCTGCACGCGAATGAGCAGCGTCACCAGCAGCCCGATACCGCTACTATTCATATACTCCAACTCGCTGAAGTTCAGAATAATGGCGGATGTCGTGCCGTTGCTGGCTTCTGCATACGCATCCATCAAAACATTTTCAGCAAAGGCCGTCACTTCACCCTGAATATCCACGATGCTGGCCTCGGGACTTACCTTTCGGACATTCATCATAACTTTCGCTTGGGGCATGGTTTATCTCCTTATATGATTTAACGCTCAGGCCGTCTCAGAACTGTCGGCCAGAGCAGTGGCCTCATCCGGAAAAATCTTCATAAAGTCGGACAGGCGGGTAATTCGAAAAATTTCAACATAGTGATCGCTGAGACCACAGGTGTGCAGCGGACGATGTGCCTGGCGCGCCTTGGCCAACAGCCCCACAATGAGGGCGATGCCGGTGCTGTTGATGTACTTGACCTGAGCGAAGTTGAGCAGAATGGTGTCGGGCCGGTACGTTTCAGCTTCGGCAAAAGCGGTATTTAGCGCTTCTTCAGCCGAGGCGTCAATGTCGCCGCATAAATCAATGATCGTTTGCGAGGCCTGGGGGCGAACCGTTGCCTCAAGCGGTTTCAAGGCCATGATCATCTCCTTCCAGGTGTAAAATCAATTCAATCGTGTGGTGAGTCTCGTCGCTGCTCAGCTTCATCTCGTCAACCATATTTTTGATCAGGAATAACCCCCAACCCCGTGGGGTCTGCAAACCGGCCAGTTTGGCCTCGAGGTCAGGTGCATCGGGCGCGACGATTTGTGGCCCACCTCCTTCATCAATAATCCGCACGGTCAGCGCGGCCTCGTTCTCTGAGGTGAACAGCTGCACCACGACCGGCACTTCTGGTTGGTACTGGTTGCCGTGTTCCATCGCGTTCATCGTTGCTTCGGCCACAGCGGTTTTGAGCCGTTGGATGCGGCGGGCGGAAAGGGCTAGACCCGCAGCTGTCAACGCCTGTTCGATCTGGTCAGCGGCTAAACGCTCATTCCCCGGCTCACTGGCAACGCTGAACTCGGCCAGAAGAGATTGGCCGTCTTCAAACGGAGTGTTATTGTCTGTTTCGTTGTGTAACGTAGACCTACGCGGATCATGCGGCGACGCGTTGCGCCCCAGAAAGACCAATGTGACGTCATCTTCCTGTTCCCAATCTGCCCCGGTGAACGCCTCCAATTCACTGAGTAAATACGGTATTAGGGCCTCACCGCCGGGATGACCGGCCATAAGCTTTTGCAGGCGAGGAAAGCCAAACATATCCCGTTGGGTATTGTGGGCCTCGACTAAGCCGTCGCTGTACAGCAAGAATGATTCCCCAGGTGCCAGCATGGTTTCCTTTTCTTCATAAGTCATGCCCGGCATCAGGCCTAAAGGCATTCCGGTCGCCCGTAGTTTATCGACGTTATCCGACGCCTTGACTCGCCGGCAGTAAGGTAGATCGTGACCGGCGTTGGCATACTGTAGTCGGCCCGTGGCCGGATCAAGCAGGGCATAAAAACAGGTGACAAACATTTTGGGTGGAATATCCGGATGGAGGACGTCGTTAACCCGCTCCAACACAGCCCCAGGTGTAATCAAACGCTCGGCGGCGGCCCGCAAAATGCTGCGGGTGGTGGCCATAACCAAGGCAGCCGGCACGCCCTTATCCGTCACGTCGGCCACGACAAAGGCCACCCGCCCATCTGGAAAGTACAGGAACTCATAAATATCGCCCCCCACTTCGCGGGCCGGCTGGTAATAGGCGGATACTTGCCAGCCCACCAATTGAGGCAATTTTTTCGGCAACAAGCTTTGCTGAATTAGGGTAGCCACGCGAAGCTCTTGCGCGATCCGCTCCCGCTCTTTGATTTCAGCCTGCTGCTGGCGGACCAGTTGGGCCACGCGTACAGCGGGCGCGGCCTGGGTGGCCAGATTACTTAATAAGCGGCGGTCGTCGCTCGAATACTCCTGCTCGCTGAGCCGCGGGCCCAGGTTTATCAGCCCGATCAACTCCCCTTGACTAACTAGCGGAATAGTTAGCTGAACCCCGGCCTGGCGTAGGGCTTCAACCGCCGCCGAGTCCAGCGTCAATTTTTCAACCTCGATGGGGCCAGGGGAAGTTAAGACATAAGCCATCAGCGGATCGTTTGGGGCAATATCGAGCGCCGGGGCATCCCCGTGACGCGATTGCATCGGCGTTGGCGCTGAAATCTCATCCGTGTCTTGACTCTGCCCAAATATATTTTGCCAGAAATTTCTCAATTGTACGACCATACGAACTTCATTGCCGCATCCTTAAATTGCTACGCAATGCGTTACGAGTATAAACGCAAGGCGGCCACGACGCTAGGTGGCAAAGCTCTCTTTTTCCCTTGCCTCTTGGCGCCCTTGCCTTATTGCGTTTGAATCTCTCAACCACAAACTCACACGGGCCGGCTGCATCGTCTTCTCCACCACCGCCAGTAGTTCGTCTGTCAGCTTATCCAGATCGGTCTCGTCGCGAACCGTGGCGCTGAAGGCGGTCAGCGTCTGAGCTGCGTTGTATTTGCGGCGATAGAATCGCCGGTCGACTATGGCCTGCACCCGCCGGCGCACGGGCGTAAACAGGGCCACAACACTCAGCGTAGAGGCGACGATGGCTAGCTGGGACTCCTGCCCTATCAGAGTCCGAAAGGTGCCCTGGAGCACGACCACGAAGCTGACGTAGATCAGGGCCAGCACCCCCGTGAGCAGGCCGTAGTTCAGGGTCCGGTTGATGAGGACGTCAATCTCCCACAGCCGGTAACGCAGGATCGAGATGGTAATGGCCAACGGTATGACGGCCAGGGAGATCACCCAAATCAGTATGCTCAGGACGTTGTCGAGCAGTAGTTGGGGGAAGCCAGGCCCGCTGAGCCAGGGGAGGATGACAAAGGCTATAAGGCCCCCTAGGGCCGGCGCCGTCACCCCGTATACGATCCACTTGGTCTGTTGTCGTTGAACCGGTCCGGAAACGCGCATGTAGCGATAGATTTGGGCGACTATCGACATGCCAAACCAGCCGCCCAGGAAGGCCAATTGACCAAACGATTCGGTCCAGGTAAAGGGGTTGGCGACCGGGAAGAAGAGCCAGATCAGAGAGAAGGCGATCCACAGGACAACTGGGATTCGCGTCCAGCGAGGTACGAATCGCCCATCGGGAAAGAGGTAAAACAGAGCGAAGAAGGCGCCCGTGCCGAGAGTCTGGACGAAAACCACGGCCATTCGCCAGGCCGGCTGGGTCCCCGCCAACGTGCGCATGGGGGGCGGCAAGCTTAGCCCAAAGGTCACCAGGGTGAGCGAGACGAAGACCACCATCCAATCGTCCGGCCTGCGCCAGAAGAGCGCGGCCCCGACGGCGGCGAAGGCCAGGCCAAAGGACACTTCGAGGGCGATAAAGTAGGCCGCGTAGTGGTCGATGACAAGCCCGACTTGCCGCAGCACAACCACGTCTGGCGGCGACAGGCGGAGCTCCGGGCAGGCCGCATCATGGCAAACGGTCAGCAATTGACTCAAGCGAACCGGAACGCCGACGCTGAATAGCCCTATCGACAGGAGGGCCAGGACAATCCACGCCCCCCGAACGAGGGTCAGTCGGCGGCCGCTGAGTTGAGTGCCCGACTCTGGGTGAAGCTGCATCGGTGGACTTCCTTATAAAAGGGATTAGCGATCAACAATTGGCTTTTTCTAATGTCTGATGTCTGGTGGATGATAGTCAACAGTTTATCATATTTTAAGCTTTTTTTCTACCCCCGTCTCGCCGCAGCCACAGTGACAGCTGGGCCGGTTGCATCGTCTCCTCCACCACTGCTCACATCTCGGCCGTCAACGTGTCCAGGTTGGTTTCGTCTCGGACGGTGGCACTGAAAGCGGCCGGCTCGGCCAGAGAGACGCTGGATTATCCCCACGAGCTGCTGCCCGTGCAGGATGTCAATCAGATCAAACGACCGGGCGGCTGTTGGGAACCGGTGCTAACGGTACCCGCGGGAAAGGAGGATGAGACATTATGCTCCGTTACGCTGTCACTTTTTGGATAGTGGGTCGAATTCGCCCAACCCGGGAGGAGCCCGTACACCGGCTAATAGCGCTAAACAGTACGCTAATGAGGTTTACAAAAATAAGCAAAAGAGCGATATGTTCCTTGACAGGGGTGGCCGTGACAAAAGAGCATGCGTCGCTGCCCCGGCAAAAATAACGCTGCCGAGATTGTGCTTGTGTCTGAATGTGATGACGGATGGCAGCAAATAGAGGCCAGGGGGTTGGCATGGCTGGCCATTAGTTGTTGGGCTGTATCTGCGTCGATATGGCCATAAGCGTCAGTCAAAACCCCTTTGACCTTATCATATCGCCGGAAAGAGTTGCCTTGCAAGGCCTGGGGTGACGTATCGACAAAATGAGGTTGCATAACCGGGCTGTTGA
>JBFGLD010000246.1:0-7340 GCA_041576335.1 Anaerolineae bacterium
AATTTTTCGGAGGCAAGCGAAAGTGAGGTCAAGCGGCTGTTGAAAACTGTGACTGTTGAGTTCTTGCTCATCGGCTTCGCTTGGTTGAGGCCATACCTGCGGCGGCTGATGGACTTTCCTACGCTTGTCAGGTTCTATGCTCCGCGTTTCCCATGCTGCACATCATGGGGCATGATGCTGGCTATATTGTTGGTGTTTCTCCTGCCCCTATTATTCCCGTCCTCCCTGTCGGCTCAATCCCTTGGCAGTTTCGCAGAAGTCATGGCGGCAGCAAACCGGCATTACGAGGACGCCCGGTATGATCAGGCCGTAGCCGATTATAAGACAATTCTGGCTGCCGGAATCCGCAACAGCGACGTGTACTACAATCTGGGTAATGCATACTATCGTCAAAGAGACTTAGGTCGGGCAATTCTTAACTATCGACGCGCTCAATGGCTAGAACCGCGAGATGCGGATATTTCGGCAAATTTGCGTCTTGCTCGGGTTCAAACGGTTGATCGTCTCGATATCTCAGGTACCGCGCAGGCCGGCTTTGGGCAGATTGTCGGCCGTTGGTTTACGCTTGATGAAATTTCATTTTTGCTGCTGGCTTTGTGGCTGCTGATTTGCCTGTGCCTCAGTTTGGCAATCCTTGTCCCGCGTTATCGCCGTTTGTGGAGGTGGCTGATCGCGGCGTGTACCGTTTTACTCCTTGTTGGTCTAGTCACTGTGGTCAGCCACGTATATACTAGGCAGCAATTTCCCGAGGCAGTGGTAGTTGCTCCAAAGATTGATGCGACCAGTGGTCCGGGACCCACCGATCAGTACGCCGTTGAATTCACCCTTCACGCGGGTGCTGAAGTCAATCTGCTCGAACGGCGTCTCGGCTGGCGCCGGGTGGCTTTGCCCGGAGATTTGCAGGGCTGGGTACCAGCCGAGGCAGTCGAGTTAGTAATTGATGAAGGAAACTAAGGTTGACTCTATTCAAGATTGATCACTTTGCCCGTAGCTTTGCTCTAATTTTGTGGTCAGGTAACGCCCGGTTACGATCACGCTAAGGCCAACGGCGGCGATCACAGCCCACTGCTGCCACGTTAGCTCAACGCCATGAGAGCCAAGTAAAGTTATCAAAATAAGCCCCGGTAAACGACCAAAAAAATTCGCAATTAAAAACGACCAAAATGAGATTGAGCCCAGCCCGGCCAGGTAATTGGCAAAATTGCTTGGGATAATTGGAAACCAAAAGCAAATCAAAAAGAATAGAATTCCCTGCCGCTCGGCCGCAGTTTGCCAGCGTTTGAGAATTGAAGCCGGCACAGGACTGTTTGCGCTGGCCAGGCCGGTACGGCGCGCGATCAGAAAAGCCAACTGGCTGGCCCCAACCGCGCCGATCAAATTAAGGGCAAATCCGCCGCTAAATCCATACAGGTAGCCCACGGACAACATTAAGGCGTGTCCGGGAATAATTGCCGTGATGATTTGTAAGCTCAATACGAGCAGATACAGCAGTGGACCCCAAAGGCCGAGTGTTTCCAACTGAGCCGTAACGGCTTCTCTGTCTCTAATAACATCTATAACGTGGCCCCAGTAGGGGCGTGCCAACCAGACAAGAATTAGAACGGTGAGCAGAATTAGGATTTTTGGAAACCAATCGGATAACTTTGGAAGAAACTGTTTTTGATTTTTCATAAGATTTGTCTATGATTAAGAAGCAGAGAATTGTGTTTGATCTATGTAACCTATGCTCGACCGAGTTTGGGTTGGTTATGTAAGTAGAGCCCTGATTAATTAAAAGCAACTGATTTCGATTCGACATCCAGTTTCGGTTCATCTAATTCTAGCAAAAGTGCTTCGTTACAAGAAATGAATAGATTTGATTTGACACCCTCATCGCAGATAACATACGTGGGTCACGCCACTTTGCTCATTGAACTGGATGGTGTGCGTTTTTTGACCGATCCTATCCTGCGAGATCGAATTGTGCACTTACGCCATCGGTATACGCCAAACGAAACGGCTGCTTATCAAAACATTGACGCCGTACTCATCTCTCATTTACACTTCGACCATTTGGATCTGCCCTCGCTGCGCATGATTGGCCATTCAACCCGGTTAGTCGTGCCGAACGGCGCGGGTAACTTGCTGCGTAAGCAAGGGTTTACAAACGTTATAGAAGTCGGGGTGGGTGACTCCTTTTCAATAAGATCGGTGACCATCGAAGCCACTTATGCCCTGCATACACCGGCGCGTCACCCATTTGGCCCCTCAGCTGAATGTTTGGGATTTTTCATCAAGGGCAGCTACTATATTTACTTTGCGGGTGACACCGATCTTTTTCCCGAAATGGCTACGTTTGCGGATGCTCTGGATGTAGCCTTTTTACCCATTTGGGGCTGGGGACCAACCCTTGGTTCAGGCCATATGGACCCGTTACGGGCTGCTCAAGCTTTGAGCTTACTTCGTCCCCGTTTGGCCGTTCCGATCCATTGGGGTACGCTTCACCCCTGGGGCCTGGGTTGGTTGAAACCCGATTTCTTAACCCGGCCGCCGCACGAATTCGTTCGCCATGCCGCGGATATAGCACCTGAAGTCGAAACGCAAATAGTAACGCCTGGTACGGCATTTCTGCTACCGAACTTTCTCGGCGATGCCCCGTCCTATTAAATCCACATTCTTTGACCACCATCAGGTCTCCCAATTTTCAGAACCAAACCGTCCAAGGTGCTGAATAGCTTCTGAAAAGATGAGCTTTCGATTATGGAGCCACTTTTTTACATCCCGATTACGATATTTGCCCTGTATTCGCTGAGTATCGTGATATTTCTCATTACAGACAATAGACGACCGTCCGCTACCTTTGCCTGGATGCTTTTATTTTATGTGTTTCCGGTGGGCGGCGTGGTAATCTATTTCCTATTTGGTCGAGATTGGAAGGCCTTTAGTCGCGAAAATCGACTGGCCAAACAGACTATGGGTCAGGATCTAACGAAAAATCTTTTGCCCCTTTGGTCGCGACAGCAGCTTGAAATCGATAAGTTAAAAGAAACCGGGCCCCTGGCCTATCGAAAAATATTAGAACTCGTCTCCAGCAATTCGCAGGCTCCCTTAACTACAAATAATTCGGTAGAAATATTGCAGAATGCTTGCCAAAAATATCCGCGCCTGATCGAGGATATTGAGCGGGCCAAACACTCTATCCATCTCGAATATTACATCTGGGCTTCTGATAAATTCACCCGAAAGTTGAGGGAAATTCTGATCGAAAAGGTCAAAGCGGGGGTAGAGGTGCGTATTCTTTACGATCCGATCGGTAGTTTCACCGAACTAAGTCCCCGCTACGTTTGGGAGATGAGACGAGCCGGGATCAAGATGTACCCCTATTCTCCACTCTACAGGCTCCATACCATTGGTTATCGAAATCATCGAAAAATTGCGATCATCGACGGACAAATTGGTTATGCCGGGGGGTTAAATATTAGTCAGGAGCAAATTGATGGTCCTTCAGGTTTTTCCGGTTGGCGCGATACACACGTGCGTCTTGCGGGTGAAGCGGTCCGGCTTCTGCAAAGCAGTTTCGTAACAATTTGGTATAATACCACGTACGAAGTTCTTTCGGATCAGGCCTATTTTCCGCCCATACACAAAACGGGCCGTTATCTACCGGTCCAAATCCTCAACTCCGGGCCCGACTCGCGCTGGGAAGCAGTGAGACAATTATACTTTTTCATGATTCTTGCTGCCGAAGACCATGTCTATATTCAATCGCCCTTCTTTATTTTGGACGACAGTATCTCCGAAGCCCTTAAGGCAGCTGCCTTAGCGGGCATAGATGTGAAAGTTATGGTTGCACCTCGAGGTCCGGGCAACCAACTACCCTATTGGGCCGGACGGACCTACATTCAAGAGATGGCTAAAGCAGGCGTGCGCGTCTACTTTTACCAAAAGGCGTACTTTCATCCAAAGACAATTAGCATTGACGGAACCATTTGCTGTATCGGTTCAGCCAATATGGATATTCGCAGCTTTAGTATCAATTATGAGGCCAATGTCGTAATTTATGACCCGAACACAGCTGAGAAACTGGAGCATGACTTTGAACGTGATCTTGAGCACTGCACGGAGTTTGGTTTGGAAGCATATGAAGATAGCAACTATTTCTCGAGACTGCGCGATTCTATGGCCCGGCTTTTTTCGCCGCTGTTGTAAGAATATACGTTTGGCTGTACTATTGTCCGGTATCTAGGCGTGTGACAATCTGCCGCCAGGAAGAAAGGAGATGAAATGCATAATGGAGTACCTCGATTCTTATTCATTATTTTATTATGTCTGTTCACGACCAGTTTAACGGACGTGGTGAAGGCTGCGCCGTCGCGGCAAGAATCCCTAGATGGTGAGGAATACATCGTTCAGGCAGGTGACTGGCTCACTAAAATTGCCGATAAATATTACGGCGATCCGCAGGATTACGCCGGCATCATCGAAGCAACAAACGGTAAGGCTGAAGAGGATGGCACGTTTGCGACCATTAGCGACCCCAACCTGATCGTCGCCGGGCAAAAACTGTGGGTTCCGAGCAGTCAAGATGCCGGGATCGTTACTGTCGGGGGTCTTTCATTTAAGCCGGTAATGATAGAACGGCTTGGTATCCGGACCGTTGTTCCGGCAGTCTGGCCCGCCGTCGAAAGCAGCGATCCGTTTTTAGCCCAGGCCTGGCGCGCAGGTCCCTTCAGCTCGGTTAACTTTACAGCTTCACCGGGTAATGATGCCCAGATCGGGTTGGCCCGCCTCTTGAGCGTGCCCCAACAGGACCTTACCGGTGAGGTCATTGGCGGCCGGCTTTCCGAGGAGCAGTTTGGTGAACAAACCTGGACTCTCTTTACCCGTAACGACGGAGGTGTGGCCTCAGTCGTGGGCGCCACCGTCAAAGAGAGGGTCATTTACCAGGTTAGCTTATTTGCGGGCAGTGCCCAAACAGATACTATCTTGCGCACAATCCTCGAAAATTTTGAAATTATTGATCTCACTGCTGCCCGGCAGGCCATTACGATTACGGCACCGGGCCCCGGAACAAGGCTAAATAATCCGTTCGAACTGCGCGGCACAACTAATCAGTACCCCTTTAGAGGCAGCCTAATTTATCGCGTGCTGGATGCTGAGGGCAATCAGGTTGGTCGCGCCCCATTCGAGGTTGCGGGCATCGTTGGCAATCAATCCACATTTGCCGTGCCGGGTCGTTATCAAGTAACTGCCGACGGGGCCGGCACGGTGGAGGTGGCCGAAATTAGCGCGGCCGACGGAACCATTATCGCGATCGATAGTGTGGGGGTGACCCTAGTTGCAGACCCGATTGGCTATTCAGTTACCATCGACGATCCGGCTCCGTACGTTAGCATAGCTAGCCCTGTTCAAATTCGTGGCAAAGCTGAAAATAAACCGCTGCAGGGGATTTTGAACTACCGTATTATTGATGCCGGCGGCCGGCAGATTAGTAGTGGTTTCCTGCAAACATCGGGCGAAAGCGGGGAGACCGTCTTGTTTGATGGATTTGTTGAATTCACAGTTTCAGACAACGGCCCGGGCCGCGTTGAGGTATACGATGTAAATGAAAGTGGTTCGATTATCTCCATGAGCACGGTGAATGTATGGCTGACGACGGTCCCCTGATCGGCTAATTGCCTGTCTTTGGCGCTTCACCAGCGTAACGAGCCCGAGGGCGAATTATGCGATCGTCCCGGTACTGCTCGATAGCGTGTCCGATCCAGCCAATCGTTCGGCCCAGGGCAAACAGTGCAATGGGGCTGCCCGGCGGTAGATTGAGTGCCCGGGCCAGGATAACTAAACCAAAATCGATGGTGGGGTGCTCGCCGATCACCTCAAATAGAGCCTCGGCAACAGCCGTGGCCATGGCGGTTGTTTCCGGATAAGTTTCTACTGCTAAGGCCAGCAAAGCCTTGCCGCGTGGGTCGCCCCAGGGGTATAAAGGATGTCCAAATTCCGGGATGCGTTCGCCTTACTTCAGGTCGAGCCGGATGTGCAGATCACGCAGCTGCTGTTCGGACACCGTGGTAGGCGCATTAGCCATCAAATCCAAGGCATTCTGGCTTTTGGGGAAAGCGATTACTTCGCGAATATTGGGCTCTCCGGCCAGCAGCATCACCAAACGGTCGATACCAGGGGCGATACCGCCGTGAGGTGGGGTACCATACTCGAAGGCCTCAACTAGGTGACCAAACTGTTTTTTAGCTTCTTTAACCTCTAGGCCGATCAGGCCAAAGACCTTCTCTTGCAGATCGCGGCGGTGAATTCTGATGCTGCCTCCGGCGATTTCATAGCCATTGAGGACTAGATCGTACTGCTTGCCGCGGGCGCGGCCGGGGTCGGAATCGAGTAACGGTATATCCTCGTCCATTGGGGCGGTGAACAGATGATGGCTGGGGTCCCACCGGTTTTCCTCTTCATTCCAAACCAGGAACGGGAAGTCGACGATCCAGCAGAACGCGAGCGTATTCTCGTCGTACAGCTTGAGACGTCGTCCCAATTCCACGCGCAGTCGCCCGAGCGACTCGTTGGCAATCTCCGCTTTATCAGCTACAAACAAGAGTAAGTCGCCGGGCTCTCCCTTAAGTTGGTTGATAATGGCGGCAACTTCATCCGGCCCTAAAAACTTGGCAAAGGATGAACGCCCGGCAACCTCACTTTTTGACGAGTCGGGCTCACCAGCCTCGACGACCAGCCAAGCCAACCCTTTGGCCCCAAACTCCTTGACGAAATCGGTCAACTCGTCGATTTGTTTGCGACTGTAAGCTCCCAGCCCCTTGGCATTGAGACCCTTGACCAGACCGCCCGAGGCCACGACGTTGCGAAACACCTGGAAATCGCTCGTGGTCACGAGGCGGCTTATGTCACTTAACTCCAGGCCAAAGCGGATGTCGGGATTATCCCGCCCAAAGCGAGCTATCGCCTCCGGATAGCTCAAGCGGGGGAAGGGGTTCTGAAAGACAGGCCGGTCGGTGGTTTGCCTGACAATGCTTATCATCAACCGCTCGATTAGATCTAATACGTCGTCGCGATCGACGAAACTCATCTCCAGGTCCAGCTGGGTGAATTCCGGCTGCCGGTCGCCGCGCTGATCTTCATCCCGAAAGCAGCGGGCAATTTGGAAATAGCGGTCGTAGCCGGCTATCATCAGCAGCTGCTTGAGTTGCTGCGGGCTTTGGGGCAGGGCATAAAACTTGCCGGGGTGGACCCGGCTCGGTACCAGATAGTCGCGGGCGCCTTCAGGTGTAGTCTTGAACAGAATAGGCGTTTCAATCTCGATGAACCCTTCGTCGGATAAGAAATTACGAATGTGGCGCACC
>JBFGLD010000247.1:0-7337 GCA_041576335.1 Anaerolineae bacterium
CTCCGCGAAATTGGTAGTGGCGGGATGGCCTGGGTTTATCTTGCCGAAGACGTTAACGAGAACGAGTTAGTTGCCCTCAAGGTTTTGTATCCTCAATTTGGTGAAGACTTATCCTATGTTCACCGCTTCACCCGCGAAGCAAAACTCGCCAGCACCATGACCGATCCCCATATCGTTCGTGTGTTGGATTATGGCGCCGATCGAGACATTTATTACCTGATTATGGAGTATATTGAGGGCAAAGATTTACGGCAGACGCTCGAAGAAAAAGGGCCGTTTCCTTGGCGAACGGCGCTCGACATACTTGACCAACTGGCCACCGCCCTGGAGCATGCTCATCTGCATAGTGTTGTTCATCGGGACATCAAACCCCAAAATTTAATGCTGGATGAAACCGGCCTGCTGAAAGTACTCGATTTCGGCATTGCTCGTGTCTCCACGCTGCCCTCGCTCACCCAATCCGGCTTTATTGGGTCACCTTACTACGTTTCGCCCGAGCAGGCTATGAGCGAAAAGGTTGACATTCGCTCCGATATTTACTCCGCCGGCATTGTGCTGTTCGAATTATTAAGTGGGAATATCCCTTATGATGCCAAAAGCCCCTGGTCAATCATCAGCAAGCATATCTCCGATGAATTGCCGCCTATTGAACTGGCGGATGTCGATGCGTCCGAAACTGTTTTTCAGCTCCTCAGTCGCATGGTGGCCAAATCGCGCGAGGATCGCTTTCAGACCCCAACTGAGCTACGGCGTGCCATAGCGGCAACGTTGGCGGGACAGCCCATTCCGTTTTATGGGGGAGATACCCGTCCCATTAGCGGTTCCGACAAACTTGACATGGCCGAGAGCTTGTTCGATCGGGCTCTGGAAGCTATCGAGGTGCTAGAATGGGCCCGCGCCACCGATTTGTTGAACCAAACTCTCAACCTGAACCCGAATCATCAAGGTGCTGCTGAAAAACTGGTTCGAGCTGAACAAGAGGCTATTTTAGCGGGAAACTATATCGCGGCTAAGCGGGCGATGGAACAAGAGGCGTGGGAAGAAAGCCTCAATAATCTTGAAGCTATTGTCGAAATTGCTCCCGATTATAAAGATACCGGACAATTATTAGAAGAATCCAAGATCGCCCTAGAAAAGGACAAGACCCGGCAGCTGGTGGCCAGCCGCTATGCCGAGGGTGTGGCTTATTTTGACTCGGGCCGCTGGGAAGAGGCGATTAAGGCCCTGGGAGAGGTCCAAAGTCTATCGCCTGGTTATAAGCGCACTAACCAGCTCTTAATCGAAGCCCAACGGTTTAATAATCCGCCGTTCATTGAAAAAATAAGACGGACTGTTTCAAACAGCGCCATCATGCAGAACTGGGGGCGCTGGGGCATCGCAGCGGCCAGCGTTGCCGCTATTTTAGTGACCTTTTTTTTCTTTAATAACGGAAATTCGGCATCCGTGGATAACAAGGTTAAAGAAGAATTAAAAAGCGTATACGAAGCAGCGCAAGTGGCCATAAAAAATAATGAATCCCGAGAAGCCATCGTCCTGCTTGAGCAGATATTGGACCAGGATCCGGATTACGCCGACGCGGCTGACCTCAGACGGGAGCTCATTATCGCTTTAACGCCAACACCCGAAATCACGCCAGCCGTGGTAGAAAATCCACTGGTCGCCGAGCTAAATGCCGCCCAAGACGCCATAGAGTTTGAACAGTGGTCCGATGCAATTAAAGCCTTAACGGATACACGGGCAACAGATCCCGAATTCGAACAAGCGCGGGTGTCATCGCTTTTTTGTGATGCCTATGTTGGCCGGGGATTGGCGGCGCTGACCACGATTCGCTCGCGAGATGAGAGTGAGCAGCAAGTGGTCAGCACTGCATTGGCTGATTTTGAAACCGGGCTGACCGAGTGCCCTAAACGTCTTGATCTACGGGAGCAGGCCGACCGCGCAGCCGCCTATTTGAATGTCTTTAGGATACCCCAGACTCAGCCTGACAAACTCATTCAAATTCTTACACCAATTGTTGCGGTTGACCCGAATTATGTCGGTCGCAATGCTAAGTTGCGCTTATACGAAGCCTATCTAACCCGTGGGACTGCGCGCCAGGAGAACCTAAATATTGTCGGTGCGCTGGGTGATTATGAAGCCGCGCTGGCGCTCAACGTCGAGGACCCAGCTGAGGCTCAGAAGCGGCGTGCTGAACTCTTAATCTCCCTTCAACAGCGAGGTCAACTGGTAGCGGAGGTGGCCCCGACGCCAGAGCCCGGGGCAACCAGCGAAAACAGCAACCAGGAGGACTCCGCTAATGATGAACCAACCCCCAGGCCGGTTCTCCTTAAATTCGATGCGCCAACATTGCTGGGCCCTGAAAACGACTCCGTTTTTGCCGGAAAATTCGCCGACGTGTTATTGGAGTGGGATCCGCCTGGAGAACTTGCCGAAGGCGAATATTATGATTTAACGATTATGCATTTTTTTGCTGACGAACCTCAATACTTTGGTTTTGCCACCAGAGAAACGGGGGTTCAAATTGTCCCGCAGGATATCGGCGTTGGACGGGCCGGTAATGACCGTTTTTACTGGTGGGTGACGATTCGACAGGCCGATTCTGCGCCTTACGCGAGTGCCCTTGATCTGCCCCTGAGCCCTCAAAGCGAAGCCAAAACTTTCATTTGGGTGCCGTGATGGTTGGCTAATTTACCGGTCGTATGCACCACTTGCGTCCCTGAATTCTCGACCTCTCCGTTACCGTGACAACATATGCCTATACCATTAGGCCAAACACCCGCCCGTCCGAATATTGTAAAAGGATATCGTCTCGCATGCATCGAGCTGCTTTAACCTATGCCAAAACTCATCGTGCTGGTGCGCTGGCTGACTTGCAGGAATTGCTGCGCATTCCAAGCATCAGCACCCTGCCCGAACATACGGCCGATATCGTTCGGGCAGCTCGTTGGTTAGCCGAAAAATTAACAAAAATTGGCTTGGACAATGTCAAGATCGTGCCCACGCCAGGCCACCCCGTCGTGTATGCTGACTGGCTCAAAGCCGCTGCCGGAGCACCGACGCTGCTAATTTATGGACATTATGATGTACAGCCGGTTGATCCCCTCGATGAGTGGCTTACCCCTCCTTTTGAACCGACAATCAAAGATGACTTTATTTTTGCCCGCGGTGCGACCGACGACAAGGGCCAATTTTACGTTCATTTGGCTGCGGTGGAAGCTTATTTAAAAACAGCCGGCCGGCTGCCGGTGAATCTTAAATTAATATTGGAGGGCGAAGAGGAAATTGGCAGTACGCACCTGGGCGATTTTGTGGCCAAGCACCGGGCGTTGCTTCAGGCTGATGCGGCGCTCATTTCGGATATGCCTATGGCCGATCCGCACACGCCGTTGCTCATTACGGGCGTTCGGGGCTTGGTTTATATGGAGGTTACGCTACGTGGATCGCGGCAAGATCTGCATTCCGGGATGTATGGTGGCGTTGTCGAAAATCCGCTCAATGCGTTGGTCAATATGTTGGCCTCGCTTCGTGATGATAATGGGACGATTACCATCCCCGGGTTTTACGATAAGGTACATGAGTTGAGCCCCTTTGAGCGTGAAGTGCTGAACAAAAGCGGTATATCCGCAGAAAGGGTTTTGGCCGAAACTGCTGCCCCGGCCTTATGGGGTGAAACGGAATATACTGTTGCCGAACGGATTGGGGCTCGTCCCACTTTAGATATTCACGGTATTCGAGGTGGCTTTATCGGTAGTGGTCAGAAAACCGTCATCCCGGCTCAGGTGACGGCCAAAGTGAGCATGCGCTTGGTACCGGTTCAGGACCCTGAGGAAATCGCGCAGCTGTTCGAAACGCATCTGCGTCGTATCGCCCCTAAAACGATGGAAGTCTCGATCACGACACTGGCCAAGGCTGAAAGTGCCGTGGTCGACGTTTCGGCTTCGGCCTTCGAAGCAGCTGCAACTGCCTTTGAGCACGGATTTGGGCGGCGTCCGCTTTTCAGGCGCGAGGGGGGCACCTTGCCGATCGTGAGCATGATTAATAAGGTTCTCAACGCGCCGGTCGTCATGATGGGATTCGGCCTACCCGACGATAACCTGCACGCTCCTAATGAAAGGTTTTACTTACCTAATTTTTATCAGGGCATCGAAACAGCCATTCATTACTACGATGCTTTTGGCGGAAACCGTGACGCCTCGTGAGTCGTTTGGCGAGGTCCTGAGCATCTCGCGTCAACTTAAGGTGTTACGGCCAAAATGATCCACTCAAATGACCATGTCTATCTATCGCCCCATTATGATGATGCCTCACTATCCTGCGGTGGAGCCATTCACCAGCAAATTCAGGCCGGGCAGCCGGTGTTGGTTATAACCATTTGTGCAGCTTCGCCGGATCCCGGTGAGCCGCTTTCTCCCTTTGCCGAGGTGTTGCACGACGCCTGGGGCAATCCGGCCAATCTGGTGGCCACACGCCGGGCAGAGGACCAGGCCTCGATGGCGATCTTGGGGGTGGATTATTATCATTTAGATTTTATCGACTGTATCTATCGCCGCGATCCGGAGCAGGGAACTTGGCATTATTGCAGCAATCAAGACATTTTTGGTGACATCCGTCCGGCAGATCTGCCACTGGCGCAGCGCATCGCCGAAGTGATTGGGAACATAGTCCCGCGGAATGATGAAACCATAATCTACGCCCCGCTGACCGTTGGGCATCACGTTGACCATCAACTGTGCCACGCTGCGGCTAGGCAGTTGCAGCAGCAAGATTGGAATGTCGTTTTTTACGAGGATTATCCCTATTGTGACCCCGGTTATCCCTTTACCAAACTGATCAGAGAGCAGCATCAGTATACCTTGGCTGCCACGCTGGCCGCAGCGCGAGCGAGACTACGGCCGCAGTTACGCCCGTTAACGACCGAGAATTTACAAGCCAAGATTGAGAGTATTCGCGCTTATGCCTCTCAAATAAACGTGCTGTTTGGTAGCGAGGTCCCTATCGAAGAACGGGTGCGGGCCTATGCCTTGCGGGTTGGGCAGGGTGATCCGGCCGAGCGGATCTGGCTTCCCATGTAGTCTCGCTATCCTACGTTACGTCCGACATAAATAGCCCATGCGCCAAACGATCTCACGTAACAGCGGTAACTAACAGATTGGGCTGGTGCCAATAGCAAAAAATCTCCACTTTTTAAAGCAGCAAAACTCTCTCCCAAGAGGCTACACTGAGCCTATCTTGACCATTCATAATGGAGTTACCCCTGGTAAGGTCTTTATTTCACCAGTGAAAATTTTGCAACCACCGGTAAGTGATCGGAGCCGCCGGACAGGGGGAGTGTGCGAGCATTGAGCGTGTAAAAGTGCTCGCTGTGGAAAATGTGATCAATGCGCAGCATGGGGGTCACGATGGGGATACCTTCCAGTTGGGGTCTATGGGCCGGGAAAGAAAAACCGAAGCCCCAGCCTGCTTCCCAATGGGCATTGCTTAAGTACTGGTTGACGATCTGATATGTTTCCGATTGGTCGGTGGTGTTAAAATCACCGCCCACTATCAGGGGGATTTTTTCCCGCGCGATATCATCAGCCAGTACAGAGACTTGACGATACTGTCGGGACCACGGAAACGGATGATAGATGTGAACATTCCACACAGCAATCGGGCCATCCGGCGTTTCCACTAAAACTTTCAAGGCACGACCTTTCTGAGCTGATGCTTCCAGCAGCGTAATGGGATAACGACTGATAACTGCCTGTCCCATACGCGGTTCGTAGGCCACGTGGATCTCCTGGCCGGGGTAGAGGTCGTTCAGTTTATAGATTAATTGATAGCCAACAGGCTGGTAAGCCTCCTGCAGTAGTAGAATGTCAGGCTGCTCGTGCCGGATCAGGGCCGCAGCGGTGTCAAGATCTTGATTTCGCGCCCAAATGTTGAAGCTCATCACGTTCAGCTGCAAGTTAGCAGCCAGAGCCGTATTGAAACGAGGCAGGAAAAGAGGCGCAAACGTGGCGCAGATAAAAACGGTTGGCAGGGCCAGAAGCATTACCAGCCAAGGCTGACGTCCCAGCCCGGCTACAGCCAGTGCTGGCAGCAAGCCAAGCAACAACCACGGCATAAAATAATTAAAAAGGCGCACCTCTAACACGCGTTCGCCGGGCCACCAGCGCATAAGGTACCCTATCAGCACGCCCCATGCACAAAGCCACAGTCCAAGCCAAAATAGACTTCGCATGAATTGCCAACTGTGATTTAAAAGTGACTTTAAGGGAAATTCTAGCATCATTATCAGCCGATGTCTCTATTAGTGTCTTGTTAAAGTAATTTCGGTCACTTCAGGTCGACAATTGAGTCGAATTGGCGGCCAAAGCACCCCTAATCCACGATTGGTATAAACCCAGGTATCGTTCACTCGATGAAGCCCCTGGTCATATTTTTGCCCTAAGTAGGGCAAAATCAAGGCGCCAAACCCGGGCAAGCGAATTTGTCCACCATGGGAGTGACCGGATAACTGCAGGGATACACGTCCGTCTAATGAAAAGCTGTCGACCAGATCGGGTTCGTGCGCCAATAGAATGGTTGGGATGCCGGCCGGCAAACCATCAAGGGCGGCCTGCAGATCAGGCCGGCCACTCCAGCCATCGTCCACCCCGGCTATATTGATCAACTCCCGGCCAACGCCGATCGTTCTTCCTTCGTTTTGCAGCACCGGTATGCGTTCCTGCGTTAACCCAGTACGTACAACTTGCGAGTCTGTCCACAAATCATGATTGCCCAAGGCCGTGAAAATTCCATATTTTGGATTTAACTTGGCGAGGACCGGAGCCAATTCAAAAATTGCATCGACGTCTCGCAAAACAAAATCACCGGTTATGGCCACCACGTCGGGTTTTAAACTATTGGCGAGGCTCACAGCTTCGTCAATTAGGTCGATTTGGGTATAGGGTCTGAGATGTAGATCACTCAGTTGGACAATTGTGAAGCCCTCCAGCGCGGGCTTTAGGTTCTTCAGCGGCACTTGAACTCGCTCAAGATCCAGCCATTTTGTTTCGAGGCGGGTGCCATATTGATAACCGCCATAGCTGCCGGCCGCGGCTAACAAGCCTGCAACCGCAGCCTTAGGCAGCATGTTCAAGAATTTGCGTCGTGTAATTGCCATGCCGCACCTTTATTTAGGTTCAACGCCAGTAATTGGCCAGGTTGAATTTAATAAAATAAGCCCGAATGTTATTCACCGCAACATCGGGGCATAGTACACATCTATAAAGCTTAGCAGATGCAGCGGCGTGGGTCAAACCACCGGCCCTAACGATAATGACATTATGTTTGACAAAACAACGCCTTGGCTC
>JBFGLD010000248.1:0-7337 GCA_041576335.1 Anaerolineae bacterium
ACTCAAACCACGGGCCTATGTTGAGTGACTTCGGTCTGGCGAAATTGATCGGTGAGGCCGGCACCAGCGTTACCGCGGGTGGCGGTGTGGTGGGAACGCCCCACTATATTGCCCCGGAAGTGTGGGAAGGCCGGGGCGCCACTCGCCAATCCGACATCTATGCCTTGGGCTGCGTCCTATACGAAATGCTCATTGGCGAGAAGCTTTTTCCAGGTGAAACGCCACCGGCAGCGATGATGGCTCACTTTCGACCGTTAGCGTTACCCAATAGCTGGCCCGAAGGAGTGCCGTCCGATGTGGCGGACGTGTTAGCCACTGCCCTGGCCCAAAAACCCGCCGCCAGGTATGCCAAGGCCAGTGAAATGGCCGAAGCGTTAGCCGCATTGACCAAATTTGCCAGAAGCGAACGGAACACGCCCCAATTTGACTTTGCCGGTCCAGAAGCAGGATCGGTATCCCCGCCCATCTTGACCACCAAACTTTACCCCCCGCCAACTCGACCTATATCAAGCATCGTTCCCCGCCCCCGCCTCGTTGAACGGCTTAACGAGGGTCTGCGCGGCACGGCGGGCCTCACCCTCATTTCCGCTCCGGCGGGATTTGGCAAAACAACCCTGGTAAGCGATTGGCTGCGGCAAAACGACCCGCCTATACGCACCGCCTGGCTCTCGCTCGATGACGGTGACAACGACCCCACCCGCTTCCTGACCTACTTCATCTCCGCTCTACAACAGATTGAGCCCAATATAGGTCGAACGGGGCAGGGCATGCTCCAATCACCCCAGCCGCCACCCATCGAAACGTTGATGACCACCCTCATTAACGAAATATCGGCGTCCTTCACTAATATCCGCTGTGTATTAGTCCTTGACGATTATCATCTCATTGACGCCAACCCCATCGACGATGCGCTCACCTTCTTGCTTGACCATCTGCCGCCCCCGCCTGGAGGAATGCATCTGGTTATCGCCACCCGTGATGATCCACACCTCCCTCTGGCCCGGCTACGTGCCCGGGGTCAACTGACCGAACTGCGGGCCACGGACTTACGTTTTACCGCCTCCGAAGCTGCCGAATTTCTCAACCCGGTGATGGGGCTGGACCTTTCGACGGAAGACATTGCCGCCCTGGAACGCCGAACCGAAGGCTGGATTGCCGGTCTGCAGTTAGCCGCGCTATCAATGCAGGGGCAGGAAGATGTAACAGGCTTCATCAAATCTTTCACCGGCAGCCACCACTTCATTCTGGACTATCTAATTGAAGAAGTTCTGGAACAGCAGTCTGAAAGTGTTCAGACGTTCTTGCTACAAACTGCCATCCTGGACCGACTAACCGGCTCCTTGTGCGATGCCGTTTTAAGCAGGGGGGCAGAGGGGCAAGGGAGCAAGGGAGATTTCTCCCGTTCCCCCCTGCCCCCCCACTCCTCTGCTCCTCTGCATATTAACTCCTCTGCCTCTGGCCAAGAAGTTTTGGAATACCTTGAACACACCAACCTGTTCATCATCCCCCTTGACGCGGAGCGGCGTTGGTACCGCTATCACCACCTCTTTGCCGACTTACTGCGCCGGCAGTTGCACCAAACCCACCCGGCGCAGGTGCCAACGCTGCACATTCGGGCCAGTGAGTGGTACCAGGCTCACGGGTTTGTTGATCAGGCCATAGAGCATGCGCTGCGTGCTGAGGCTCTCGATCGGGCGGCACACCTTATTGAGGAACATGTTGATGCTATCTGGAAGCGTGGCGAACACACCAAATTGCGACGTTGGCTGGCTGAGTTACCTGTTGAACTGATATTCTCCAAACCACATCTCTGTATCCTTCACGCCTGGAATCTGTTCACCAGCGGTCAGCAGGATGCGGCAGAGCGGAGTCTCCAGGCGGCCGAAAAGGCGCTCGACCCCAGCCCCGATCTGACCACTGAAACCTCGCCGGCAGAGCAGGATCAACTATCTAGCTCTGACAGGATGACGATTCAAGGCAGGGCGGCCGCCATCCGGGCCTTTTTGGCTTTTTACCGGGGAGATGTACAGGGAATGAATAAATACTCACGCCAAGCGCTTGAATATCTGCCTGCGCAAGACTTAACCTGGCGCAGCACGGCGATCGTTGCCTTGGGGGATGCCTGCAGTTTTGTTGGTGATTTATCGGCAGCGTATCGGGTCCGATTGGAAGCTTTGGAGGCGAGCAAAGCAGCGGGCAATACCTACATGATCCTGATTGCGGGCATGAAACTGGCCCTTACCCTGAGGCAGCAGGGTCGGTTAGAGCGGGTCATAGAGATTTGCCGGCAACAGTTGCAGCTTGCCAACGAAAGCGGGCTGTCGCAAACGATTGTGGTCGGCTGGTTATTGGCGATCTGGGGCGAGGTGCTGGCCGAATTAAATGATCTGGACGGGGCCATCCATCGAGCGAAAAAAGGCGTGAAACTAACCGAGCGGGGCAGGGATGTGGCAATGATTGGTTGGAGCCACCTGTGCTTGATGAGGGTCTTATTTACCAGAGGGGATCTGGCCGGCGTCGAAGAAGCCATTCAAAAGATGGAGAATATTGCTCAACAATACCATGTACCCCCCTGGATCACGAACCTGATGGCAACCTGGCAAGTGCGAATATGGCTGGCCCAAGATAAGTTGGAATCTGCATCCCAATGGGCGCGGGAACGCGGGCTGAACATAGATGGAGAACTCCCATTTTTGCACGAGACCGAGTACATTGTACTAGCCCGAATTCTAATGGCTCAAGGCCGGTTGAATGAGACAATCCGGCTGCTGCTTCGGCTGCTTGAGGCAGCCGAAGCGGGGGGACGTACTTCGAGAGTGATTGAGATTCTAATGCTCCAGGCGTTGGCGCGTCAGGCGCAAGGGAACACAGTGCAAGCCATCACCACGCTAGAACAGGCCCTCTCCCTGACCGAGCCGGGAGGCTTTATCCGTATCTTCGTGGATGAGGGCCCGTCAATGACGCGTCTGCTTTACGAAGCCCTTAATAGCGGGATTGCCCCAGATTATGTTCGCCGATTGCTGGCAGCATTCCCCATTATCGAACCGGAGCAACCTGCCCCATCAAAAACCCAAGTCCCTAAATCTGAATTGGTTGAGCCTTTGAGCGAGCGCGAGTTGGAAGTACTCCAACTCCTCGCCGAAGGGTTAACCAATCAGGAAATCGCCGCCAGGCTCTTCCTCACCTTAAACACAGTCAAAGTCCATACCCGCAATATCTACAGCAAACTCAATGTCCACAGTCGAACTCAGGCAATAGCACGCTCTCAAGAGCTGGGGCTTTTGCCACGCGGGTAGATAGGTGTTTGCCCGCAAACTCGACGCCCACAGCCGGACGCAAGTGGTTGTCAGAGCCAGAGCTTTGGGTATTCTGCCCTCTATATAACCGACTGGATGCCTAAGGAATCGTGCGTAAATAACTTTCTCATTTGGGAGATTGGAGGTTAGGAGATTGAGAGATTGTTAGCCTGTAATCTCTAATCTCCTGGCGAAATGGATAAGTTATTAAATTCTCATTCCTAAAGTCGGAATTGACAGCAAACAAAAAACGAAAAACCTGACGGGCTAGTGAATAGCGGCCCGTTTTTTGTTGCCTTCCGGCACTCCCCTTAATACCCCAAGCCTACAAATAACCCCCTGAATACCACGTTCGGGGTATGACACTAATACCACCTTGCGATTATGCTATAGATGTGAGAGGCAATTAATGAGGCTGGAGGCAGGTTGGTGCCTCCAGCCATTACATACCATCCGAGGAGTAGATAAATGACTAAAGAAAAAGAATTTAACATCGATCCATCTTGGCAGGGATTCATTAAGTGGGGCGGTCTCTCTCTGTTTCTCGCCGGCGTCATTATTATCGTTTTTGTTGTCTCTGTTGGCGTCTTTCAAGTGACTCTTCCACTCGATGCAGAGGAGATTTTGGAGGCTCCGTTTGTTCCGACTTCTCTCTTCGTAATCACTCTCGTAGGGGAGTTATTGTTATTCCCTGGATTCCTGGCGCTCTATTTCACGCTCAGGGATGATGACAGAGGCAAGATGTTTATGGCTACCGCAATAGGCACGTTCTCTGTTGTTCTGTTTCTTGCTTCCCGTGGTCTAATCATATCTCTTTCTCAGGTAAGTGGTAGATATCTGGATACAACTGATCCGACCATGAAAGCAGCATACCTGGCCTCGGCAGAGCTCGCCGAAAGAACACAGAATGTTTACGCGACGATGGCTTTGATTTTCCTCAGTCTGGCGTCTATTTTAATAGGCCTTGTTATGTTGAAGGGTAAGACCTTCAGCAAGCCCATAAGTTATATCGTGATATTGGCAGGCGTCTTTTCTATCTTCGCCCCATTCGCGGTCAACCTGGGGATTCCGATAGTTATATCACTGATCGGATTGATCCTGATGTTGATTTGGCAAATCTTGGTTGGTCTTCAACTCTATAAACTGGGCCAAGGGGTATGACACTAATACCATCCTGCTGCTATGCTACAGGTGTAGGAGATAATTATTGATGAAAGCAGTCAAACAAAAGCTTACGCTGGATCAACCCGCAACCTACCAAATCAAACTACCGGGCCACCTCGACGAAAGTTGGTCGGATTGGGCTGGAGGGATGACGATTACGGTCGAAAATGAGGACGATGGTTTGTTGGTCACTACCATGACCGGCGTCGTTGCCGACCAGGCTGCTTTGCAGGGGCTGCTGCGCCGGCTCTATTCCCTGGGGCTGCCCTTGATTTCGGTAAATTGCATCGAGGGATAGTCCCTCCTCGGGCCAAGTTGGACTGAAGATTATATTCAACAGAGCCTGAATCGTTTCAGAAGTTAATTAAGCTGATGGAAGAACAGGGCTTTACTGATAAAAATCGCTTATCAAATTAGGAAGGAAGAAATGAAATTTAAAGCATTAATATTGTATTACTCATCCTCAGGCAATACCAAAAAAATGGCCATAGAGGCAAGAAACGTTTTAAAAAATATGAATTGGGACGTCAGTTTACATAACTTGCGATCTTACAAGCAGACTATTCATTCGAGTGATCCAAATCTGATCATCTTAGGCGTACCAGTCCAATATTGGGAAATCCCTGACGCCGCTGTAAGGATGATTCGAACTTTGCCCCAATTTGAAAATGCAGCCGGTTTTGTGTTTTCAACGTATGGAAAATGTGTATGCAATAACGTACCCTATGATTTAGCAATAGAACTTCAATCAAAGGGCGTATCAATATTGGGCGGTGCTCAAATTGTCATGCCTAATTCATCACCAATCGGTGAAAACACGCGAATCGGAGATTTGGAAGAATCATTTGGAAAAGGCGAACTTACAGAAACGAATTTGGCTAAATATAAGTCTGTCCTACATAAAATAGCGAAAAGGGTTGAAAATCGCGATCTTGATGAAATGGATATTGATAGATTGAAAGACTTGCATACAAGAAATGCAATAGCGGCGCTGATGAATATATTCACGACTGCAGATATGAGAAGAGGGTTTATGCCTCAGGTTCAACATGATGAGAGAAAATGCACGCTATGCAAAATATGTATGAAGTTATGTGATTACCAAGCGATTAGCTTGTCTGATGAAAATAAATTTTCCATAGATGAAAAACGGTGCAAAAAATGCTATAGATGCATCGCGGGATGCACTAAGAACGCCTTGTCCACAAAATGGGAGCAAGTGAACTCGGGGACGCGCTTCATCCATCAATTCTCAAGAAATACGGAGACATTATTTGTGACATGATTGTTTGGAGGTTGACTCCATTCTTTGGTTAACCCAAATATCGTTACAAATGCGTGATAAAGGGCGAACTCAAGGGTGTAACCTGGATTTGGATTGAACCGTAATTAAAGATCGACTTTGATCACATAATTTTTAACATAGGAGAAGGAAATGCAAAAGTCTAAAAGACTACTAATTGGAATAGCCGTAATCTTGGTATTCACAGCCATATTTCTTTTCGTTGTCTATTAGCCTTCAATGATTCGGAGGGTCCCGTACCTGGCGCCTGAGCCAGCATACCATAGTTTGGAAGATATTCTTTCAAATCCTCAGCCAATCACCATTCGCACCTATGCTACCGGCATAATGCAGACAAACCTATCCGGCATTATGAATTTGGAGCACGAACAGGCCCAAGATATCAAAGATGAAGTTATTAAGATACCGGTCAACGTGGGTATCATCCAACATCAGGAGTTTGGTGCGTATCTGATCGATGCGGGTCTGGATAAATCTTATGTTCATAACCCACATGGCACGATCAGAGGGCTTATGGTCGAGAGTTATCTGGGGAAAGGTAGCCAAGAACCCAACACCCACATTGCCGCGATTTTGGAACAAGAGAAGATTCAACTGCAAGGCGTTTTCCTCACCCACTTGCATCAGGATCATACGGCTGGGATCGTCGATTTGCCCAAGGACATTCCTTATGTCGCCGGGAAGAATGAACGGTATGTCAACTTCAGGTTCTTCATGCAAGGTGATCATTTGGCGGGTATCGATGAACTGCATGAAATTGATTTTGCCGAGGGTATTGATTTACCGCCGCTGGGGAAAGGCATTGATGTTTTTGGGGATGGTTCGCTCTGGGCGATCTCGTCCAGTGGGCACAGCGCAGGACATGTGATCTTTCTGATCAACGGCATCGATGAACAGGTTCTTTTCACTGGCGATGCCTGCAACGATCATTACCAATTTGAGACTGGGATCGGGCCGGGAGCCTATTCCAGCGATCTTGAAGGTGGCCAGGAAGTATTGGAGCGCATAATTCTCTTCAAAGAACGCTATCCAGAAGTCAAACTGGTCTATGGACATGATCTAAAAACCCACTAATTGTCTGGCGCAAGCAATAGTGCAATCCAGATTTATGGTCAAGGATGAACAGTGTAGACGATCACCATAGACCGCAACCGATGCAAAAAAGATGGAACAAGTAACAGGGTTTGTATTAAGAGAATATTCATTCAAGGAGAAAAAAATGAACGAGCAAGAAATTAAGTATCAAAAAGCAAAAGAGCGGGTGGCAGATTTACGAGGTTTTTACGGACATCTTAGCGTGTACGTATTCGTAAACCTGGGCTTGTTTCTAATCAACATGACGATGTCGCCAGAAAGTCTTTGGTTCATTTGGCCGCTCATGGGATGGGGCATCGGCATTGTTCTGCATGCGGTGCGAGTTTTTGGTAGGCCACTAGGCTCGAACTGGGAAGAAAAGAAGATCGCCGAACTTATGGAAAAAGAATGAATCAGTGATCCATATTTTTAGACCCAGAAATCGATCCATCACAATCAATCCAATTTCTAGAGGAGATGAAAATGACAGAAACACATAT
>JBFGLD010000249.1:0-7299 GCA_041576335.1 Anaerolineae bacterium
CCAACAAATCGTGCTGCAAGGGGTAACAATTGGCTTTGGGGCCTATTTAGCCTGGCGCGGCCTGCTCACGGTCGGTACACTTACGGCGTTCATTGTGCTCCTGTCTCAGGTAGGAACAGCGATCACAGCCCTGGCGGGCTTCTTTCGCGATCTAATTTCGGCGGCTACGGCCCTGGAACGGATTGAGCTTATGACGAGCGCTGCCGTCGAGGTAACTGATCCGGAGGCAGCCGTGATCTTACTCCCCATCTCTCAAGAGATTTGCTTTGTCGAGGTGAGTTTTGGTTATCCCAATCAAGAAAGCTGTCTCCACCAAGTTTCCTTCTCATTTGCGGCCAAGCAGTTGGTGGCGCTGGTGGGCCGCAGCGGCGCCGGAAAGAGTACTCTGCTTAAGCTGCTGCTGCGCTTTTACGATCCGTTGGTAGGACAGGTGTTGTTAGATGGCTACGACCTACGCACGGTAAACCAGGCTTCATTCCGCGCGCAGATTGGGGTGGTTCTGCAGGAGGTCATTCTGCTCAACACCAGCGTGCGCGAGAATATCTGCTTAACCAAGCCCAATGCGACCGACGCTGAAGTTGAAGCCGCAGCCAAACTGGCCGAGATCCACGAAGGGATTTTGAGCCTGCCCGATGGTTACCAGACCCTCGTTGGTGAAGGCGGCAAGCGGCTCTCGCCGGGCCAGTGCCAGCGAATTGCGCTGGCCCGAGCCCTATTGCATCAGCCGAGCCTGCTGCTACTTGATGAGATCACCTCGGCCCTGGATTTGGAGGCCGAAGATGCCATCAACGCCACGCTCAGGAAGCTGTCCAAAAATCGCACCATCGTCAAAGTGACGCACCGTCTCTCTTCAGTGGTCGAGGCCGATCAGATCGTGGTCGTGGATAACGGGCAAGTTGTCGAGCAGGGGTCGCATCAAAATCTGCTTAGGCGTAGAGGCTTTTATCACCGGTTGTGGCAGCTTCAAACCGGCTTCGTCATTCGGGCGAACGGACAATATGCTGAGGTGACGGGAGGCCGGCTGCGCTTTATCCCCTTGTTCGAGCGGCTGGACCCAGCCACCCTCGAAACACTTGCCGCTCAGTTTGTTTCAGAGTACCACGAGGCCGGCCAAACGGTAGTCGCTCAGGACAGCCTCGGTGAGAAGTTCTACATCATTGTGCGGGGTAAAGTGGCTGTCTCTTCAAAAGGCGCGCCCGACAGTGAAGCGATCAGGTTAGCCATGCTCGAAGACGGGGATTACTTTGGCGAAATCGCCCTGTTAGAGGGCAGTTTGCGCTCGGCAACCGTGGAAACCCTGCTGCCCAGCTTGCTGCTAACGCTGGAACGGGATCGATTCGAAAAAATGATGGTCGATTTGCCCTCGCTGCAGGCAGCCGTCGCACAGAAAGCCCGGCAGCGTCGCCTGGAAATGGTCAACAGCCTGCGCCCGGTTCCCTACGACGCGGACCCCTTATGACTTATCAACCTCGACAGTTGAGACTTTTTTTACTTGGGTTAATTTACGGGCAACTCGTGTTAACTGACAGGATCACGGGTAAATAGATACTGTAAGGGAGCTTACCGGCAGGTGGGGCCGTAATCGGGCTATTTTGACATATGTTTTCATCAATTTGCAGTAGATAAGCGATCAGGTTAGCCAGGTCAGTCTCATTCAAATTCCGTACAAGGCCGTGCGGGCTGTTCAGTGCGCCTTGCTCGAATACATCGGCCAGGGTAGGCGCCGAACCGTCGTGCAGGTAAGGTGCGGTGGCCCAGATACCTTTGAGGGTGGGTGTTTCGATGCCGGTTAATTTCTGGCCTAAGCGCTTGCCTGAGCCTGCTTTGATTGTGCCGACATTATGCATGGTCGTATCGGTGAGATTGGATCCTGCATGGCATTGGCGGCAGCCCAAGCTTTGAAATACGCTTCGACCTGCCGAACCTTGGGCCGTGAGCGAGCCGTCTGCAGTGCGGTATGGACTGCGCGGCAGGGCCTCAAATGTAGCCACGTAAGCCGCCAGGGCATCAAGCTCGGCACTAAATCCGGCTTTAGGATCACCAAGAGGAGCGAGTCGATTCCCGCCAAATAAGTCAGCGTCTGACATAAAGCCGGTACCGCCAAAGGCGAAACGGATCGGCAGCTCAAAATCTTGAATCTCATCAAAATTGGCCGTCCAGTGAATATTTCCGTGACCCATCCCCCGGCGGCCCCGTAAGTCGGGCGTATTGCGCAACCCTTCGCCCAGATCGGTAAAATCCCATACCTGTCCATCCGGTTCACCATCTAGATGGCAGGCGGCGCAGCTCAGATAGCCGTCCTTGGCCATCCGCAGGTCACGGGCGTTATAAAATATTTGCTTACCCCGTAAGACTTCAGGGGCGAGCTTCTCGTTGGTTACGCTCTTGATCGTGGCAACAACCGGCAGAGTTTGGCCGCTTTGCCCCAGTATAGCGGTTCCATCAAAAACGGTAACGGTGCGGCTCATGAGATCTTGGGTGAATATGCGGCCGGTCGCCGGATCAATCACGACCCCCTGAGGCGCTAAGCCGGTGTCTGCCCGGGTAATCTCCGCGTTGGTGACCGGGTCAATGACCAGCAAGCGATTGTTGCCCTGCATGGTCACAAACACCAAGTCTCCCTGCGGACTCAAGGTAATCGCGGATGGTTGGCCGTGATTGTCGACGTTCAACCGCGCCGCCACCATTTCCTGATTGATGGTCAGGTCAGCTCTGGTGACCAGGGCGCGTAAGGTGGTTTCGAAGGTGAGGGAACGTCCATCACGAAAACCTCCGCGCAAAATGTTGTCTTTTATGGCCACGATCCAGGCCTGCTGATTGTCGGGAGCGATAGCAATAGCCGCCACGTAGTTTGGCAAGCCGCGCCCGGCCGTGGGGCTATCCACTGTCGTTGTATCCGGCGACAGTTCAAGAGTTGAAGTCAAGGTGAACGAATTCAGATCAACAGACCAGACCTTGCCGGCCCCATCGGCGGAGATAAACCGAGTTGCCAGCAAACGCTGCCCATCACCCGAAATGGCCAGGGCGCGAGGTGTCGAGCCGATATTTAGAGAACCGCTCACGGTCAGAGCTTTGGCATCGAGCTGGGTAAGCCGACCGGGTCCGTATTCCGCAATATATCCGGTGCTGCCGTCGGGTGTAAACACAATGCTAACCGGTTGGGCTCCGTAGCCCAGCGCCAGTACGCCAACATGGCTGCCGTTGTTCGCATCAAGAATCCAGACACTGTCGTCGCTGCGGCAGCTTAACCACACATGAGCCTGGTTATCCAGGGCAACGCTGGTCGGTTGAGCGCAGACCTCGATCTCCTGCAGTAGGGTCAGCGTATCCGCGTTGATCACAGCCACACTGTTGTTGTCCGGATTGACTACCCAGACCCGTCGGCGCTGCTCATCCACAATGATCGGGCCGGAGCGGGTCGGCTGCGGCCCGATCGTCTGCTGCCGGATGCTGTGTGGCGAGGCTGCCTGCAGCGAGCGCGTGGAAAGAAGAAAAATAATAAGATAAAGGCAAACTTGTAGGACTGTGTTAGGTTTTTTAGTTGGCATAATATTTTACCGAACCTGCCGCAAAGCCGGAATTTTCTACCATTTCCAACGGCGTCCGGTGCTGCACGTTCGCCCCGAAATCGTGTCATCTGCTGCAACGACAAGTTTGTAATAAGTTTCAGGTGGCTGCCCGGCAATCACCCCTCAAACTTCACCTGTACTTCTGTTAAGCTGTCGGGCGAACCGACCACCGCGACGTGGTCCCCGATTTCGAGGCGGGTGTATCCATGCGAGTCCAGCCGGTGCCCGTTCCGGAAGATAGAGAGGATCAGCACATCGTGCGGGAAATGAATGTCGCGGATGGCCACCCCGTTGAGGTCCAGGTTGTTCATCTCGATTTCCACAAATTCCTCGTCTGGGTCCATGCCCAGGAGCAAGGAGGCGGCGAAGGGGGAGCGGACAAACTGGTCGAGCAAACTGACCATGGCGGTCCCCGGCTCCACCACGAGAGCGCCCAATTCGTGGAACTTCTCAAAGTTGGTGCGGTCCTGCAGCCGGACGATCACGTTTTCCACACCGAACTGCTCATAAATAAGCTCGCACAGGGCGTAATTTTCTTCATCCGAGAGCATCAGGACAACGCTTTCCGCACGGTCCGTGTTCAGGCTGCGGAGCGCAGCTTCACTGATTTCCGGGAGCAGTTCAATCCGCGGCGAACCATCCGTCACGTTCGCCAGGACCTCCTGCTTGCGGGCGACCAGCTTTACGGTCCAATCGTGGCTTACGAGCTGTCGAGCCAGTGCCAGCGACTGGCCTTCCACTCCGATAATGATGACGTCGCGGACGCCGTCGAATTCAGGGCTTTCGGCGTGGGTGTGGGCTTCGCCAACCCGGTTAATCGCCCACTTGAGAAGGGGCGGCCCCACGATCTGATTAAGGACGATAACCCCAATGGAGAGAGTGGCCAGTTCGGGACCCCAGTCGCTAAACTCAACCGCGATCTCCTTGGCCAGCCCGACGCTGACCCCGGCCTGGGTAATAAAACCGAAGCCGAGCAGAGCATTCCCGGGGCCGCGGTCCCGGGCGAGGGCAACGCCGGCATAACTCCCAACAAAGATCCCGACCAACCGGACGGCAAAGAGGAAGAGCACGATCCCCCAGGCCTGCCCGATGACGGCAAGTTCGAGCTCGATGCCAACGAGGGTGAAAAACAACAGGAACACCCCGGGCGCCATCTCTTCAACGGTGCGTCGGAAATCGGATGCGAAGCGCGAGTAGTTGGTCACATAAAAACCGGCGGTCATGCAGATCAGGAGCGGCTCGGAAAAGAGCCCGACCGGGAGCGAAAACAGGTGGAAATTGTGCAGCGCTGTCGAAAGCGAGAAAACGCTCAGACCGAGCAGTAAAATCAGGGCGCTTTGGAGCAGCCGGTAGGGTAGAATAATAACCGCATGGAGCAGCAGCCCGACGAGGAGACCCAACCCTATATCTAGCAGGATTTCAAAGACAACGAAGAGAAGCAGACCGGTATCAAAGACCACACCTTCGACCAGGACGGCGGCGACAGAAACCGAGGCGGCAAAGATCACGATGACGACGGCGTCCTTCAAAACCGTTGCCCCCAGCACTTTGTGGGTAAATGGGCCGCGGGCTCGCAGCTCTTTGATGATGGCCAGGGCGGACGAGGGCGAGCGGGCGATCATGATTGTGGCGCCGAGCAGCGCGATGGCCACTATTTCCGCTTGGGGGAGGGCCGCCATGAAGGGCACCATGTCCTTAATGAAGATGAAGGCGGTGATGCCGATGGCAAATACGGCGATGACCTGCCCGCTGATGAGGGAGATGATGCTGCGAAAATAGCCCTGGATGACGTGGATTTCCAGTTCGGCGCCGGCGGCAAAGGCGATGAAGGCGAGGGCCAGTTCGTCGAGGAGCAGGAACTGGGGAATATATTCGGTATGGACAAAATCGAGGACGAACGGACCGGCGATGATCCCGGCGAATAAAAAGCCGCTGATTAACGGTAATTTGAACCGGGCAAAGATGTCTCCCAATTGCCGGGCAGCCAGCACAATGAAAAATAATGCTGCAAACAGCGCAATGAATGGGCCTAGGAATTCCATATACGATAATGAGAAGAAGCTAGGTTATGAATATCCTAACACTTCAACAACTCCTTTCACTGCATTCGCCGAATGGTCAAGCATCGCTTTTCCTGGTCATTCAGTGTCAGTTTAATAATGCGTTCCGCGCCACTTCGCCGCCGCCTCCATCGGCGGCTGCGGCGCACGAAGTATCCTCAACTAAGCGTGAGGCACTACACAAAACAGTACCCCACCGGCGAACGCAGCATAATTTTACACTAACTTGGCTGACAAAACCAGCTTCAATCAAACACCAGAAACAAAAGAGGTGTGCTAGACCGCACTACGATTTTAAGGTTTGCTTCAATATTTTCTTTAGTTCCCCAAGTGTAATTCAAGTTGCTGACCGGAAACAGTCCGGGTGATGCAAAACAACTATACAGTCCGGTCGCGACTTTGAGTAGGCCTTAGAATTCGCCTAACTGCAAATAACATTTATGAACTTCTAATGTCCTAGCCGCCGGCTTCTGCTGGATCGCATTTTACCCAATTCACCGCTGTCTTGAAAACCATTGCCGTCCGGCAACCGCTGCTGCTGATTATTGAAGACCTGCAATGGGGTGACCCTTCGTCCAGCAGCCTTCTCTTTCACCTCAGTCGCCACATCGGCGACAGCCCGATCCTGTCATCGGGACCTTTCGCCCGGACCAGGTGGCCCTGAGCCTGGCGATCCGTGGCTATCCGGACCAGGCCCGGCAGAGGAACCAGGCGGCGATCACTCTGGCCCAGGCGGTGTCTCATCCCCATAGTCTGGCGGCTGGTCAGTTCTACGTAACCTGGCTCCATCACCTCCGGCGAGAGTGGCCGGCGGCCCAAGGGCAGGTCGAGGCCGTCATCACCCTCGTGACCGAGCAGAGGTTCAGGTTCTGGTTAGCGACCGGGACTATACGGCGTGGCGTGGGGCTGGTTGAGCGGGGAGAATTTTAGGCGGGGCTGGCCGCCACTATGTCGGCTGGGGCAGAAGCAGGGGCGGGGGGACGAAGGCCGGCAGATGTTGTCTGCAATCTACAACTGGTTTACTGAGGGATTTGACACACTTGACTCGATTGAAGTAGGGGATGCTTGAGGAACTTCAAGCGGGCTAACGACCCCGGGTCCAGTGGGCACAGTAGACCCCGCGCCATTAGTCGAACCGCACCACCGTCTCCGGGCCGAGGCCGCCGTTTTGCTCGCTGAGGACAATTTTACTCAAGCTATTGACACAGCCAAACAAGGCCTGATCTTGCTTGAATCCTCATTTAATCGAGGGGATGTCAGAGTCGAAACAGAGCGTTTGAATGAGATAATTGCGCAGTCTCAGGATAGTTTGCAAGCTGGGAAGGATAAAAACTGATGCCATCCCCAACTTATTTTGTTCTCTCAATCTTCCAACACTATTTTGACGGTAAACGTGCAATAAGCACTGCCTCGTGTAGTGTAAAATACATCGTATTATCGGCCCAGCGGGGGGCAAAGAGGGGTACCAGCGCCTCGGGAATCTGCCGCATCATGGCTAACAGCTTTTCCTTGTTCTCTTTCGAAACATGCTGCCGGTCGGCCCACTCATGAAATTCCAGCTCTTTACTCAGCTCGTGGGTCGCTTCGACCCACAGACCGGCCTTTTCAAACATCACCTGCAGCCGCACCAGCGGATAGACCCAGTTATGGGACGGGTCGCGCAGCTTTTC
>JBFGLD010000250.1:0-7285 GCA_041576335.1 Anaerolineae bacterium
ATAGCTTTAATATGGATTGGGTGTGTCCCAATTTTTAGGAAATTGGGCAAACCAGGGGGGAATCGGGGGGATACCCCCTGTGCCCCCTGTTCTTTCCCAAATTTTGGGACGCACCCTATGGATTGGGCGGTGCGTCATTTCAACGCATCGTCTCCACAATCTGCAAATTTTTGTTCTTTTGCATACGTATACAAACTATACTATAGCATTAATATCTTGTCAATTTTAAGATTAGTTATCGCACCATTTTCGCCAATCATCCTGGTCAGTTTTGTATCAACTTGGCCCTCTGATGCTTGTCCTGTTGTTCCGTCTTGTACAGTAAAGGCGGGCACCGTACGGAGCTTAACTGTTTGGCGGTTCATTTTTGAAATTATTCAGGAGAACGAACGGCTTTGTCATTTCGCACGCCTCATCGCCGATTTGCGCCTGACCCAGATTGCCAATAAAGTAGGGGTATACCTACCATCGTATCTTTTGACACAAGTGCCGGCATGGCTCAACAAAGGAGTCGCCGCCAGGAGATACGACAGAAATTACCGCCATGAGAACGCGCTCGGCGGTGTTAAGCACGAGGAACAACCATATGACCGACGACAGAGAGCTAAGAAACCAACTGGTACGGATGCTAACCAACCGGCAAGCACATATGGATTTTGAAGATGCGGTAGCCAATTTCCCCGAGGAGCATATCAACACCAGACCACCCAACTGCGACTACACGTTTTGGCATTTGCTTGAGCATTTACGCATCTGCCAGCAAGACATCCTTGAATACATCCAGTCAGACGACTACACCTGGCCCAACTTCCCCGATGACCTTTGGCCGGACAAATCGGCCGGAAGCGATCTCGCCGGCTGGCAACAGACGATCGAGAGTTTCTACGCCGACCGGCAAAACCTGGTAGACATGATTAACGACCCCAATGTTGATCTCTTTGCGTCATTGCCAAACAGCGGTGAACACCGGCACAATATCTTGCGTGAGATCAACATCATCGCCAGCCATAATGCTTATCATACGGGTGAGCTTGGAATTCTACGGCAAATCATGGGCTTGTGGACTTAAGATCAATTGTTAGATCCCATAAACGGCGATCGGGTAACCTAAAAGCCTTGGGCTTACAACAAAAAAGCAAGATAAGCTGCGCATATTGTCCGCAAAGCTAGACTATGTTATATTGTGCTCTATCCCGGCGAAATATTGTAATCCAAGCGCGAGCTTGACTCTGTAATTGTCGCCAATATCCAGGCATACGATGTCGTAACCTATGCAGTATTCATTTTGCCCCAAATGCGGTAGCCGCCTTAATCTTCGCTTCATCGAAGGCACACAGCGACTGGTCTGCTCTGGTTGCGCCTTTATCTTTTATCAACACTCTAAGCTGTGTGTAGCCGTTCTGGTAGTCGATCGGGAGAGACTGCTGTTGGCTCAACGGGCAGTTGAACCCTTTAAAGATTATTGGGACATTCCAGGCGGATTCTTAGAAGCGGGTGAGGCCCCCGAGGCCGGGGCCATTCGTGAGATAGCTGAAGAAACGGGACTGCGTATTCAACCCACGCTTTTGCTGGGATTGTTTATGGATACCTATGGCCCAGGCGGTGACCCGGTTTTGAATATCTGCTACGAAGCCAGAGTGTTAGCGGGGCAACTGCGCGCCCGGGATGATGTTAAACGGTTGCAGTGGTTCGACCTGGATGGACTGCCCGATGAGATCGCCTTTGATTGGTCAACAGCAGCGCTGCGGCTCTTGCAAAATAAATTACTTGACAATACCGGAGGAAAATTTGGCTGCCGATAAGTTTGCTCAGACCATTGCCGGTGAGCTTCAAATTCAACCACAGCAAGTGGCTCGTTCAATCGAGCTTTTTGATACCGAGAATACCGTTCCGTTTGTGGCCCGTTATCGCAAAGAGGTCACCGGCGGGCTGGATGAACTGCAACTGCGCACAATTTTGGAAAGGTTGAACTACTTGCGCAATCTCGAAGCGCGCAGGGCGACGGTGTTAAATAGCATTGCCGAGCAAGGTAAGCTGACCGACGAATTGCGAGAACGGATTGTGGCTGCCTCAACCTTGCAGGCCGTCGAAGATTTATACCTGCCCTACAAACCAAAGCGGCGTACTCGAGCCACTATCGCCCGAGAGCGGGGACTAGAGCCCCTGGCCGAAATTATGTTGGCTCAAGAAATTATGGTCGGAGATGTTAACAAAACGGCCGCCGAGTTTCTCAACGATGAGGTACCCACCCCTGACGACGCGCTGGCCGGCGCACGCGACATTATCGCCGAAACTGTAGCCGAGGATGCAGACGTGCGAAACATCGTTCGCCAACAGACCCGGCAAGCGGCCTCGCTCGTGGTCAAAGCGGCCGACCAGAGCAAGGATGAGCGCGGCGTGTACCAGCTTTACTACAATTACCAGGAAAAATTGACCAGTATTCCGCCCCATCGCCTGCTGGCAATTAACCGGGGAGAGCGAGAAGGCATTCTAAAAGTCAAGCTGGATGGTCCGGATGAGAAGCTTATCGAGCAGATCAAGGCCCGTATGATCACCAATCCAAAATCCGTCTTTACCGACCATATTCGTCAGGCGGTGGCGGACGGTTATAAACGCCTGGTCGCGCCGTCGATCGAAACGGAACTGCGTGGTGAAGCGTCCGGCTTTTCTGATGAGCACGCCATCGAAACGTTTGGCACGAACCTGCGCCAACTGCTGCTGCAGCCGCCGATTCGGGGCAAAACCGTGACCGGTATCGACCCTGGCTATCGCACCGGCTGCAAAGTGGCCCTGGTCGATCCCACCGGCAAGTTTATCGGCGGCACCACGATTTATCCCCACGAACCGCAAAAACGCTGGGATGAGGCCAAATCCGTTCTGCTCCGGCTGATTGTGGAGCAGGGTGCGGACGTGTTGGCTATCGGCAACGGCACTGCCAGCCGCGAGACCGAGAAGCTGGCTGCCGAGGTTATTGCAGAGGCTCGGCAACAAATGACCCGCCGACCGGACCTGGCTTATGTCATCGTCAACGAGGCGGGCGCATCGGTTTATTCGGCCAGCGATTTGGCCCGCACCGAATTTCCGGATCTGGACGTAAGCATGCGCGGGGCCATCTCAATCGCCCGCCGCCTGCAGGACCCGCTGGCCGAGCTGGTCAAAATTGATCCCAAATCGATTGGCGTGGGGCTGTACCAGCACGACGTTAATCAGAAGCAGTTGGGCGAGCAGCTGGATGCTGTCGTCGAGAGCGCGGTCAATCACGTTGGGGTTGACGTCAACACGGCCAGCGCCCCGCTTCTCAGCTACGTGGCCGGGATCAGCCGGCGGGTAGCCGATGCCATCGTCAAATATCGCGAGGAACACGGCCCGTTTCGGCGGCGTGAGGCGCTAAAAAAGGTCAAGGGCTTGGGCGATAAAACTTACCAACAAGCCGTCGGCTTTCTAAAAATCCCCGGCGGCGACCAACCGCTCGACAATAGCTTTATCCACCCCGAAAGCTATCCAGTTGTTGAACGTCTATTTGATTATTTGCAGGTACGCGGCGACGAGAAAGATCTGCCGGCCCGAATTGAAACATTGCGCCGGCAGGAATCGCTGAGCGACCTGGCCTCTTTGCTGGAGGTTGGGCGGCCCACATTGGAAGATATTCTGGAGTCCCTGGCCAAACCGGGCCGCGATCCACGGGATGAACTACCTAAACCGCTGCTGCGCCAGGATGTCTTAAGCATGGAGGATTTGAAAGAAGGGATGATTTTAAGCGGGACGGTGCGCAACGTCGTGGATTTTGGCGCCTTTGTCGATATCGGCGTGAAACAGGATGGGTTGGTGCATATCAGCCAGTTGGCCGACCGTTACGTCAAGAATCCGTTTGAAGTCGTCAGCGTCGGCGATGTGGTTAAAGTCAAAGTCATCAAGGTCGATCCGGAGCGAGGGCGGATCGCGTTGAGCATGCGAGAGGTTTAACGTTAGACATTAATCGGAACTTAGGGCAATCGCACGCTAGGAGACTTCCGAAGTTTCAGAGGCCAACAGCCGTTAATTAGCTCAATCGCCGCCAAATTTGTCAGGGTTTTGATCGCTTATAGAAAACTTCGGAACTCTTTGCCCTGGTTTCAGACCGCGTATGCGATTGTCCGAAATCGACTACAGTATTAGTCGACAAAAAGGAGGACCCATGAACCCGGCTGGGGTCAGTTTCAGCCTATCAGAAGAACAAAAAATGATCCGGCAGTTAGCCCATGATTTCGCCAAAAACGAGATCGTGCCCGTGGCGGCCCATTACGATAAGACCCACGAGTACCCCTGGCCGGTGGTAAAAAAAGCGCAGGAATTGGGCTTAACCTTGATGAATGTTCCCGAAGCGTATGGCGGAATGGGGCTGAGCATGTTTGAGGAGTCGCTGGTGGTCGAGGAGTTGGCTTGGGGCTGCTCCGGCATCAGTACGGCCTTGGCGGTTATTGCGCTGGGCATGCTGCCCATTTTGATTGGCGGCAACGAAGGGCAAAAGCAAACCTACGCCCAGCGGCTTGTTGAGGGACAGTTATGCGCCTACTGCTTAACCGAGCCGGAGGCCGGCTCGGATGTGGCGGGCATTAGAACGACGGCACGCCGGGAGGGTGATTACTTTGTTCTAAATGGTAATAAGACCTTTATCACCGGCGCGACCGTGGCCAATTTTTTTGCTGTTTTTGCCTACACCGATCCCTCGACTCGCTACAATGGCATGAGCTGCTTCATCGTCGATCGCGATTGGGCGGGTGTCAGCGTCGGCCAGCCCTTTGAAAAAATGGGGCAGCACGCCTCGGACACGGCGGAGGTGGTGTTTGACAATGCCAAAGTGCCCACCTCTCATTTATTGGGTAAAGAGGGCGACGGCTTTATGCTGGCCATGAAAGTGTTTGACAAAAGCCGGATCCCGGCCTCCGCAGCCGCGGTGGGCGTGGCCCGGCGGGCTACCGAAGAGGCGATTGCCTACGCTAAAACCCGGGAATCGTTTGGTAAGCCCATCTGGCGGCACCAGGTCATCGGCCACATGGTTGCCGACATGGCCATGGAAGTGGATGCGGCTCGCCTGTTGGTTTGGAAGGCGGCCTGGGCTGTAGATCAAGGGATCCGCGACCCCGTCGCCACTGCCTTTGCCAAAGCGTACGCGGCTGATATGGCCATGCGCGTTACCACGAACGCGGTGCAGGTCTTCGGCGGCTACGGCTATATGAATGAATATCCGGTCGAAAAGCTCATGCGGGACGTAAAAATCTTCCAAATTTACGAGGGTACCAGCCAGATTCAGCGCAACATTGTCGTGCGCGAATTGTTCCGCAAGCAAGGCTGAGGTCATGAGTTTTTGTAAAGCATCAACCTGATAACTCACACGCGTGCGATGAGGGAGTCTCAACCTGAGATGTCGCAGGTAGCAGGCCAGCAAGTCGCATAATTACAGTCGAGCCAGGCTTACTTACGACACGACCTGCAACTTACTGCGCACTGAATTAAGGCGTGGCGATGAGCCAAACTTACGTTCAAATCCAAGCTATGTCCGTTAGCGATTCGCTTAATCTGCCCGAAATTGAAACACAGTCCCTTTTGGGCAGCGGCTGTGACAGTATTGGCATGTTAGTGTACAATAGGCCGCGCGGAAATGATCTTCAGAACATACTCCTGTCAAATCCCCTCAGCCCGGTAATCTATGCAGGGGTTCATTGTCGAATTCTGCCACCCGGAAAGGACGAGATTCATGCCGTTTCCACTCGTTGACGAGATTCACCAAATTCTAACTCCGGAAGGTACGGTGGTGGGCGAGGTGCCCGACCTTGCTGCCGGGCGATTCGTCGATTTGTACCGGTGGATGGTGTATGGACGAATTTTTTCGGACCGAATGATCGCGCTACAGCGCCAGGGACGTATCGGGACCTTTGGCCCCCTCAACGGCCAGGAAGCGGCCTTGGTCGGCCTGGCTGCACCGCTGCAAACAGAAGACTGGCTGATGGGCTCCTATCGCGAAGTGCTTTCCTATTTGGTCAAAGGTGTTCCGGCCCAGGCCATCGTCGAGTCCTTTCGCGGACATGTAGGCGTGGCGTATCCGTTTGAGTCTCGCTGCCTACCCTACCAAATTGTGCTGGCTACCCAGATGCTGCACGGGGCCGGCATTGCTATTGGAATTCAATACGAGGAAAAGCCCGACGTAGTGGTCGCCGTGTGTGGCGATGGGGCGACCTCCGAAGGTGATTTTAATGAGACGTTGAATTTCGCCGGCGTTTTTCAGGCTCCACTCGTGGTCGTTGTTCAAAATAACGGCTGGGCCATCTCGGTGCCGCGACACAAGCAGACTGCGGCCGAGTACATTGCCCATCGCGCTCCCGGTTTTGGCATGCCCGGCTACCTGGTCGATGGCAATGACGTGCTGGCCGTTTATCAAGTCGTAGCCGACTGTGTGGCTCGGGCCAGAGCCGGCGGTGGCCCCAGCCTGGTAGAAGCCTTAACCTACCGCATAGGGGCTCATACGACCGCCGACGATCCTACCAAATACCGGCCACCGGAGGAACTTGAGTTGTGGCGCCCCCGCGATCCGCTTAGCCGCCTTCGAAAATTTTTGATGGACCGCAATATGCTGTCCGAACCGGAGGATATCCAACTCCATGAAGCGATACGAACCGAACTTCAAGAAACCGTGGTCCGGGTCGAGGCCCTGCCACCGCAGGACCCTGCTCGCATTTTTGACCTGGTTTACGCCGAACCCACGCCCCAACTTGAGCAGCAGCGCGCCGCGCTATTGGACAGCCTGAAAATGGAGTAAGTTATGACGACCAACGGTTCTGCTAATGAAAAATGGACAATGGTGCAGGCTCTCAACAATGCCCTGGGTTTAGAATTAGCCCGGGATCGGCGCGTGCTTGTTTTTGGTGAGGACGTTGGCAAGAATGGGGGCGTTTTTCGGGTAACGGAAGGCTTACAAGAAGAGTTTGGCGAAAAGCGGGTCTTCGACACGCCTCTGGCCGAGTCCGGGATTGTCGGCACAGCGCTGGGCCTGGCCGTATACGGACTTCGACCCGTTGCCGAACTGCAGTTCGCCGGCTTTAGCTTTGTCTCGTTTAACCAAATTGCCTCGCAGGTAACGAAAATGCGCTACCGTTCGGGCGGCGTGTTGACCGTGCCGCTGGTCATCCGGGCGCCGTTTGGGGGCGGCGTGCGCACGCCCGAACTTCATTCGGATAGTGTTGAGGCTTTCTTTACGCACGTGCAGGGCATTAAAGTGGTCATTCCATCTACCCCCTACGATGCCAAAGGC
>JBFGLD010000251.1:0-7260 GCA_041576335.1 Anaerolineae bacterium
GGCATCCGCTCCGGATCATCAAATAGGTTGGCGGTCGACGAGAGAATAAAGCGACGTACGTTGTGCTCAACCGCGCTGTGCAATAAATTCAAACCGCAGGTGACATTTTCGCCGATGTAGCGAAACGGATTCTGCATCGACTCGCCAACCAAGGTGTGGGAGGCGAAATGCATAATGGCCTCAGGCTGGTACTCGGCCAACACGGCGTCGATGGCAGCCCGGTCGGCCAAATCCCCCTCAATAAATACGGCCTCGGGGTGGACTGCGGCACGATGGCCTTGGTAAAGATTATCTAAAACGATAAGCGATTCTCCCGCTTCAGCAAGCTGCTCGACGACGATGCTGCCGATGTAACCGGCCCCGCCGGTAACTAGAATTTTCATTCAGGGTTATCCTTTTGAGATTAGATAAGGTTGAATTAACGCGAAAATGTTACCACAATCCCCCAATTAATACAATCAATCTCCAAAAGATATACCCAGCTCTCGAGCCGTAAGCATCGAATCGCAGTCGAGTGGAACCGTTTTCATCCGGCGGGTGGCTTGCTCTAACGGAACGTAGCGCACGGTTGGTGGATCGAGGGCTACCATCTTGCCCGACTGCCCCTCGGTCAGGGCACGTACGGCGGCAGCGCCAAATCGGAGCGAGATAAGCCGGTCGAACGTGGTTGGCGTGCCGCCTCGCAGTAAATGGCCCAGCCGGACACAACGGGCCTCCTTGCCGGTAAGCTGCTGCAGCGCATCGGTTACATTGTCGCCAATCCCGCCCAATCGCTCAGCCCGCCCAATCTCATTTTCGATGACGGCCCGTTGGCCGCCCAGAGGCTTGGCCCCCTCGGCCACGACCACAATTGCGAAATGCCGGCCTCGCCTTTCTCGCGCTTGAATCTTGGCGGCCACCTTGGTGATATCGTAAGGAATCTCCGGGATCAGAATCGCGTCCGCCGTGCCGGAAACGCCGGCATTAAGGGCGATCCAACCGGCATAACGGCCCATCACTTCCACCACCATAATCCGGTCATGTGCCTCTGCCGTCGAATGCAATCGATCGATACATTCGGTCGCAAAAGAGACGGCCGTGTCGAAGCCGAAAGTTATTACGGTTTTGTCCAAATCATTGTCAATTGTTTTAGGTACACCGATAACCCACAGCCCTTTTTGGGCCAGTGCTTGGGCTATGGCCAGGGAGCCATCACCGCCAACGGCGATGAGTGCGTCCAATTGATTATGTCTAAAGGCCGCAATAAGCTCGTCGGAGCGATCTATTTCATGCCATTGTCCAGCCTCGCCCAAAACCGGATATTTCAGCGGGTTGCCCTTATTGGTGGTCCCCAGGATCGTTCCGCCCAAATGAGTGATGCCGCGAACCGACTCGCGGGTCAGCCGGATAAGACCTCCCTCCGGGAAGCGTTCCGGTAACATTAGACCGTTGTAGCCCTCTCGAATGCCGTAACATTCCCAGCCGTGGTTGAGCGCGGAGATGACTACGGCCCGGATCACGGCATTCAGTCCGGGCGCATCTCCACCGCCGGTGTTGATTGCAATTCTCTTTATGGATGGTACCATTTTTTCCTCTCTTAAATTAGCGATTTCTCAGAAATTGTATACGCCGGGCCAAGACCTTCACCGGCCACGGCCCGGGTCAGTCGGCTGCATAGACTTTCCGAGAGGCTTACCCTACTGCTGACGCTGCGCCGACGACCGGTCACCGGCGGCAATCGTCAATGTGGTCAGTTCAATTGCATTGTCGGGCTGCGGTTGGCCGTTGAGGGCAGCGGTTAACCGCTGCCCTGACCTGGGATCGTACATGCCCACCAGAACGCGGTAGTCACCGGCAGGAGCACCTTCGCGTAGTAATAAATTATAGCGGTCTACGACGGTGTCATTTTCTGCCCAGGCGCTGGTCGGATAGCGACCCGCTTGAGGCGGGTTATCCCATTGAGCCCACACCTGCCCATCTGGACCCAGCAGTTGGGTGAAGACCGTGTAGTCGGCGGCAATTTTGCCCGTCGATTGCCAGTAGAGGGTCAGAAAAATCGGGCTATGAAGATCGGTGACGGGAGATTGTGGCGGCAGGTCGTAACCGATGAGATGGATGGCCTCTCCGATTTGGGCCCGGAAGGGCCTGGACGGAAGCGTATCGTGAGCCGGATCGAGCAGTCGAACGGCAATGGGGTAGAGATTTGGACCAAGATGAGTGTCTCCCCGAACAAGTGACAGATATTCAAAGCCGTCGGCCAGGTTTTTGTCTTGCCGCACCAAACTTATTTCTAGCCGGTAAAGACCAGGAGGCGCGTCGGGTTTGAGGCGGAGCGGATAGCTCTCTTCGACGATTTCGGTCGGGGCCCACAAAACGTTAGGATAACGATCGCCCAAAGTCGCGATGCGCTCGCCGCCAAGGCCGAAATCTTTATCCAGCAGCTTGATCGAGACAACCAGTGGGTCGGCCATCCAACGCCAGGCCTGCCAGCGTATTGTAACAGGCAGGCCGGACGTAGACGCAGGGATGAGGACGTAAGGCGCAGGACCCCGGGAGCCGCCGGTTAAATTGATAGCGGGCTGACCAGGCATATTCAGCAGCAGCGGGGCCAGGGTTTGGTCAAAGCTAAGGGTCGTGGTGACCGGCTCGAAACTGCGGATGCGGGTGAAGAGGGCCAGAGTTACGTTGGCCGGCGTCTCTACGTCCGGCCGGTAAATGTTCAAAGACAGAGATGCGTCCCCAATGAAGTGGGCTGACGAGGCAAAGGGTATTGGCCCATCAGCGCAGGGTAGAAAGAGGGGGGTGTTAAATTGGGCGAGCGGCAGCCACTTTTTTCCCCTACCGGTTGGGGTAAAGGCAGGCTGCGGTTGGCTGTCGAAGGCACTGTAAGTTATTTGGGTCACAGCTTCATTCAGTTGGACATTGACCGGCCCAACCAGGCGCCGGCTGCGCTGCCACAGGTCAACCGTCTGACTTGGGTTACCAAAAAGGGTTTCGGTAGGGCGGATAAAGATGGGCGGTTCAAAAAAGGTTTGCTGTAATGCCGGTGCTGTGTCAGGGGTGGGTTTGAGCGAATCGGGCCGCAGCGGCCATACCTCCAGGTGCAGCCGATATGGCTTCTCCTCAAGCCGGAAGCAGGTCGGAATGGGTATAAAGACGGTATCGGCCACCGTATCGCCCGCTTCCCAGGCCCGCGTCGGATAGTGCCCGTCGGCAACCTGTCCTCGCCAGCAGGCCACGGATTGCTGTGCTTCATCCTGTAAGCAAAGTGAAACCAGATAATCTTGATTTACCTCGTTTATAACCCGCCAGTAGAGCGTGACGGCCACGGCGTCGCCGGCGACGGCACTTCGACCTACCTCAAAGCCGGCCAGAAAAAATTCGTCGGTGACCGGGATGCTTTGCGGATAGGAAACGGTAAGATTAGCGGGTGCCGTGACGGTTATGGGCAGCAGGCGGTAGTTTGGCAGGACGAAAGACGATGGCAGCAGGCTGACCGCGGCCGGCAGCATGAATGAGGCCGTAAGCAGCAGGTAGAAAGCTGCCGGCAGTAAGTGGTGGCTCCAACTTCGCCATCCTAACTTGGAAATCAACGATTGAAGATCGTCATGGACCATAGTTGACACTCTATGCCAGCCGGTGGCAACCAGCAAGGCTATGACTGGTAGGGCCGGGTAGAGGTGGCGACCCTGGCCTGTGTCGATGGTGGCGCTCAGTGCGTAGCGGACCAGTAGAACAACCACGAACAGGATGAGGTGTAAGGCCAGGAGCCAGGGGATTGGGGACGGGGTACGTAATGGGTAATGTGTAGGGCGCATGAATACAGAGTTTTTAATGTTCTCATTATTCGGTTTTAACGTTGGCCGGTCGAATTTTATTTTTGAGATGAAGCCGGTGCACGCCACAATCAGGAAGATAGTAAACAGTGCGTAGACCCACGTCGGGGCGAAGATTTTCATCCAGCCAAACTCAAACCAGAAAGAGCGGTAGAGCAGCCCCAGCCACGCCAGCGGAGCATAGGTCGCCGCCGGGGGGCGGACCGGCTGTCCGGAAAGCAAGCCGATCAGGCCTCCGGTGATTTGCGGTTCGCCGAGCGAGGCGACCAGGCCGGGAACAAATCCTAACTCGTCGATACGGTTAAAGCGCAGAATAATAAAGATGTACCAGGGGCCGGCGATGAGAAATAGGCCCAGCAGGAAAGCGCGGAGGCGCGGTATGAGCGGAGGACGTTCTAACCGGCCACCCTGATATAAGAATAACGTCAACAAAATTTCGGGGATGAGGATGAGAGAAAAATATTTGGTTAGTAGGGCAAGGCCAAACAATGCGCCCAAGATGGCAAAAGTGCGGGGCCGGTGGTCGCCCTGCAAAATAAGAACTTGGGTCAATAGAAGCAGGGCGACCAGAGCGAAAACCAGGTTGTCGTCATTAATCACCGCGCTGCTGCTGACAAAGCGAGGCAAAAAAGCTGCAAAAGCGACCGCAGCAACGGCGATGAATTTCTGTTCGGGCACCAGGCGCCGGGCCAGGGCATAGATGGCAATTAGCGTTACCCAAGCCATCGGCAGCGAGAGAAACCGGACCAGGTGCCAGGCCAAAACTTGACCATGCCAGGGCCGGCGTTCGTCCAGGGTGTGCAGGACGTGGTTGATCCCCAAACCGTCAGTCGGAATGAAACGTTCAGGCCGGGCATCAACCCGGCGAATGTCGGGTGGGGTGCTCTCGCCGATCCAGGTGATAGGCCAGGCGGTAAGCCAATAATAGAGCGGAGCCAGTCCCCCTTTGAAGCCGGCCTCTTTGCGTTCGGTTTCGGTCAACGGAGGATGGCCGGCGCGGGCCACGAACCGGAGGTACTGGTAATGATCGGTTTCGTCCGCCGCTTCGCCCAGCGGCAGGCTGATGGAGTTGTAAAGGGTGAAGAGGCTGAAGATCAGGAGAACCAGGAACAGGGGTTTGTGCTGCCTCAAACGTGAAATCAAAGACGTAAAACTTAACGTCGCCGGCCCAAACCGTGATCCGGTAAGCGTGCTGCGGACCGCAGAATACGCCCTGCCCACAACGGAATACGGCCGATGGGCCGCCTGTCCCTTGCTTTTTATCACCGGGCCTACTCCATACCGCTATCCACCCGCACCGTTCCCACATTGACCGCATAACCTGGCAGGGGACCGTCGGCGCCAAAAGCGGGTAAACGTTCGGCTGTGATCGGGTTGTAGAGCCCGGCCAGCAGGTAATACTCCCCGGACGGCAAAATTGACAAGTCGACAGGGTGCGGATCGACGATAATTTCTCCCGGCGCCCACATTGAGGTGGGATAGTCGTTTTGCACCGGCGGCCCGTCGAATCCCGCAGTGTAGTCGTCGGAATTGGCCTGCCAGGCTTGAACAAAGACGGTGTAATCCGACTCAAGCGGTTGATTGGCTTGCCAGTTGAAGGTAATGGTTTGCCGGTCATCGCTCAACTGGTAGCTAAGTAAGGTGATCTTGTCAAAAAAATTCACCGGCGTTTCCATTGTCGGTGGGCTGGGCCACTGCCAGGGGATCAATTTGGCGCTAGCGATAATCGGCTCAACCGGTTCGCCTGCCAGATTTATCGTCGGTTTGCCGGGTCGGCCCGGCTCTTGGAGGTCATAGATACCCGCGGCTATCAGCAGCCGGGTAGGGGCGTGCTCAAATTCAGCCTGGGGTTTGATAGCTACGTCGTACTGATCGGCCAGGATGTCGCCAGGTTTGAGTAAGGTTGTAGGCCATTTGCCGCCGCCGGGATATGTGTCGAGCTGTCCCACCACCCGGCGCTGCCGGCCCAACAAGTGAATGAAAACGCTGTAATTCAGGGTTGTTGGTTCGAGCAGCTCCCAATAAAGCGTCACGGATAAGTTCTGGGCCGGACGGATAATATCGGGCTGGATTTCGTAGCCAATCAGGCGTAATTTTCCGTCGTAGGTGAAATCGATAGGCTGTAGATCGGCCGGTAGGTCTGCCTCGGTTAGTGTGGCTGGTTTGGCGTAGGCCGGCGCGATATACAAGAATGGCGATAAGGCCGCAAAGACAAATAAGCCGGTACCACACCCAACCGCGATCAACTGCTGAAGCCGACCCGGCAGCCACCAAGTTAGGCCGAGCAGACCCAGAGCCGAAATGGCCGCAATGGCCGGGTACATCAGCCGGCCCTGCCCGGCGGGTTGGGTTACGTTCCAGGTGATAAAGCCGGCGAGCATGATCAGATACCACAAAAAAAGAAGGGTGAATGTGGGCAGCGAGACGAGGGGCGTCCCTTCGACAAGGCTTAGGACAGGAGGATGCTGATCGTGGGATTTAGGGCGAAGGGTATAGCGTGTCGTGCGTAGTATGCGGTACGTCAATCGAACGAGGAAGGCGAACACGCCGGTGATGGCGATCAGCGACACCCCGTCAAGTATTCTGTAAATCCAGGGGGCGACCAGGATGTTGACCCCGCCGAACAGAGCCCAATAGGCAATCCGAAAACCTTCAAATTCGGCCCGCATCGTGGCCAGCGATGGTATTTCTCTGCGCTGGCCGGCCACGTTGCGCATAACCTCGAGGGCCAAGAAGTCGCCATTATACAAGATTGCATTCCGCACATAGAACCAGCCCGCTACGGCAAAAAAAACAATGGCGAACGTAGTGCTCCACAGAAGACCTTGGCGCCAGAGGGCGGGGGATCGGAGGCATGCCTTGAGCCTCATCACTGGATTAGAAAATAAAGATTGGCGATGTAACTTTGGTGTTTCAATTTGATAGGCCAACCAAAAGAAGAGAAGCACGGTTAGCGGCAGTAGACCGAAGGCATACAGTTTGCTCAAGGCCCCCAGGCCAATTATTAAGCCAAGCAATACAGGCAGGTAAAGCGGCACGGTCGTAAGAGGAGATCTATCCTTGAATTGCCTAGCACCCGCTCTACCGGTCTCCTCATCCTGACGGGGTAAAAAATCTCTCAGGCTTTTATCCTCAGCTGTCCTCACCATCACCCACAAGGCCAACGTCACAAACATGATCACCGCGTTATCATTGTTGACCGAGGCCGAGATGAAGATAAACATCGGATTAAATGCGGTGAGGGCCATTGCGCCGGCAGCCAGCCCGCGATTACCCCTATACAACCTGAGGGCTATCGCGTAGGCGGCGATAACCGTTACCAATGCCATCGTGATTGACAAAAACCGGATCAAATAAACGGCTAACACGTGTCCTCGCCAGGGCCAAGTCTCTCCTGGCGGATGGATAGTGATGTTTTTGTTGTCGGGCCGGAGTGGATTGCCGA
>JBFGLD010000252.1:0-7255 GCA_041576335.1 Anaerolineae bacterium
GGTTCGACCTTACGAATATCGTAATTGACCCCGGCTGCCCGCAGCAACGGACCTGTAACCCCGTGACTGATTAACTCTTCGGCCGAAAGATAACCGACTTCCTTGGTACGAGACAGGACAATTTCATTGCTCGACATCAACCCGTCCAGTTCATCCAGCGAGCGCGCCATCGTATCGGTCACGGCCTCGGCCCGGGCCAGCCAATCATCACTCAGATCATAAGCCACGCCGCCGAAACGCATATAATTACACATCATGCGCGAACCGCTGGCTTCCTCAAACAAATCGAGGACTCGTTCACGGGTTTCGAAGGCATAGAACAGAGGCGTGGCTAGGGCGCCCAGGTCATTCATCAAAAAGCCGAGCAGCGAAATATGGCTAAATACCCGATTCATCTCGGCCATAATGACCCGGATGTACTCCGCCCGTTCAGGCACTTCGATCCCGGCCAATTTCTCTACAACCAGGGCATAGGCCAGGTTATTTTGCATCGAATTGAAATAATCAAGGCGATCGGTGAAGGGCATATTCATAATCCAGGTGTTTCGCTCGCCGATTTTTTCGTGGTTTCGATGCAAGTAGCCCAGCACCGGTTCCAGATCAACGATCGTCTCACCTTCCAGGGTAGCTACCATCCGGAAAACACCGTGAGTACTAGGATGCTGCGGACCTATGTTGATCACAATTCGCTCAGACTCAAAATCGGTTTGATCGGCCAGGTCGCGAGCTTCGATAAGGTGGTCCAAGTTGTGTTCAGTCTCGTCCGGAACCCAATTATCGATGTCCCAATCCTGGGGATAAACTACATTTTTACCATATGGGTTTTTTATCTCGCTGCGCTCGTGGTACCCGCCCGGCCAACGGCTGGTAAATGGCTTTAATGGCTCTTCGTAATATGGCTCTTCGTAATCCTTACGCATCGGGTGGCCGTGAAAACCATCCCACATCAGAATACGTTTCATATTGGGGTGGCCGGTAAAGTTAATGCCGTATAAGTCGTAGATTTCTCGTTCCTGCAAATAGCACGTTTGCCACAGATGACAGAGGGAAGGAAGTTCGGGGTGGTTTTCCGGGGTACGGGCTTTGAAAACCAACACCGGTTTCTCGGGCCGGCTGATACTGTAAGCGTGATAAACCACTTCAAACCGTTCAGCTGGATCGCGCCCCATATAGTCCACCCCGGTAATATTGCTCAATAACTCGTACCGCAGCTCATCACGAATATATTGAGCGGCCTCCGCCAAATGCTCTCCGGCAATAACCAAGGTATCTGCCTCGGCAGTGACAGCGCCGTCGGCCTGAAGCGCTTCGTTAATGGACAAGGCCAGGGCATTAGCTTCGTCGGTCGGGGCTGTATCCCAGGTAGGCAGCTTGGGTGGCCTAACAACCCGCTTCGGGCGGGGTTTGGGACCGGCATCAGCCGCGCCTCCATCTCCGGCTGCCCGTTCTTTTTCTAATGTCTCCTTAATCAGGGGAATTTGCCGGGGATCCACAATATCCGGACCGAGAATAGGAATAGGGACCGGTTCATTTCGCTCTTCTTTACGATACCAGGGCACGGTTGCTATCGACTGTTTCTTGATTTTTTCCTGTAGGGCAACAATCCCATATAATAAGGCTTGGGGTGTCGGCGGGCAGCCAGGCACGTAAACATCCACCGGCAAGAACTTATCGATACCGGAGACAACGTTATAACCTTCTTTGAAGGGACCACCACCCGTAGCACAAGCTCCCATACTGAGAACATATTTTGGTTCGGGCATTTGATTGTAAAGCCGGACAATCTGTGGTACCATCTTCTTGGTAACCGTGCCGGAAACAATCATCAAATCAGCCTGGCGGGGGGTAGCTCGATAAAGCGCTGCGCCAAACCGATCCTGGTCGTACCGGGCCGCGCCTGTCGCAATCATTTCGATAGCACAGCAGGCCAAGCCAAAAGTCATCGGCCACAGGGAATAGGCGCGGCCCCAATTGTAGAGCGCATCTAGCTTGGCCAGGAACACACTTTGTTGTAGCTCTTGTGGAACTCCATCTTCGGTTTTAGGGGGTGCTTCCATCACCATATAACAGCATCCTCCATAATAGTACGGTTATAACATTCAGGATTCACGGATAAATCGATTTTACATTGAAGGGTAACAGATGTGGGTATTTGCGTTTACATATTTATCGACGAAAAAGGACTGATGTAGGCCGTATCTGTCCCATTTTTCACATGCGCTTACTATACCATGGCGGTCTATCCATTGTCAATTTTCTAAACAGTGCGAGTTCGCCCATTTCCGCAAGCATACACAGCCAACTCATCTTAACGCGCTTGGTCACGTTACCCGACAGTGGTATAATTCAAAGTTAGAATAATGACAGACAAAACTATGATTGCAGGGGAATCTCGATGAGTATAGCCTCACAAGAAGAAGAGATGAAGCGTATCAAGTTGATTTTAGCGGATGACCACGCCGTGGTTCGAGCCGGTACACGCCAACTTTTGGAGCGGCAGCCCGATCTTGATATCGTAGGAGAAGCCTCTGACGGCGAGGAAGCCGTACGCCTGGCCCACAGGCTAAATCCTGACGTGGTGGTAATGGACGTACGTATGCCTCGGCTGTCGGGCGTCGAAGCCACGCGCCGTATCAAGCAAGAGTGTCCGGAGGTGCGGGTTTTGGTGCTAACGGCTCACGACGATGATGAGTATGTGTTTGCTTTGCTCCAGGCTGGCGCCAACGGTTATTTACTAAAAACGGCCGAGATCGAGGAACTGGTCAAAGCTATTCATACCGTAGCTTCGGGACAATCGGCTCTGGCACCTGAAGTAACGGGTAAAGTGGTCGCTCAATTTACGAGCGGCAAGAGTCTGGCCGATGTTGTGAACAATCCGGAAGATCAATTCGACGGGTTGACCGAACGTGAATTGGGAATTTTGCGATTAGTCGGTCAAGGGCTCAGCAATAAACAGATTGGAAAGAAGCTTTTTATTAGCGACCGCACGGTCCAGGCTCACCTTTCCAATATTTTTTCAAAACTGGGTGTCAGTTCTCGCACCGAAGCCGTCATGCATGCCGTTCGCAAGAATTGGATCACAACGGGCCAACAGTGATGCGACACTTAATTTGTCTCGTATTGATCATTCTAATAGGGAGTGGCTGTGTCACAGCATCATCGGTCCCGGTCGATGAAAACGAGGTCGGGCTGGCGAATACGCTACCTCCTATCAATCGCAGTATTGCCACAGAACCAATCACCCTGGAAGTATGGCTCGACTTAGATTTTACGCGGGATAACACTCTCTACGATGAGCTTGCGGAAGAGTTTGAAGCAGCCTATCCCCAAGTAGAAGTTGAGATTTTCTCGTTTGTTCGGGAGAGTATTCCCCAAAGAGTTAAACAGGAAGTTCTCAGCGATGTACCGCCGGACGTCGTGCAAGGCCACGTATATGCCATAGCTGGCCAGGGGCTAGCTGAACCCTTGGAAGACCTATGGGCGGCCTGGGAAACAACAAATCCGGATGCTGTCTCACAATTTTTACCAGCTGCTTTGGACGAAGTTACCTGGCAGGGGCAGCGCTATGGTATTCCTCTGGACGTTTATACGATTGTCCTCCTTTACAATCGTGAGCATTTCGATCAGGCCGGTTTACCCTATCCGGAAGGGAATTACGACCTTTTCTCACTCAGGCAAGCCGCAGCAACGTTGACGATACCGGAGGAAAACCGATTCGGTTTCGGTCTCACGACCGATCCGTGGTACGCTTCGGCCTGGATGACCAGCGCCGGTGGCGATTTGCTGGTGGGCAACGCCAATGAGGGTTATACGCTTACGCTCGACTCGACTACCAACATTGAGGCGCTGCGTTTTATGACCCATATCGTGGAGTCCGGCTATGCGCCGCGCCCAACAAGTCGGCCACGCGACTATGAAGATGCGCGCGCACAATTTTTAGAGGGTGAAATTTCAATGTATTTCGGTGAGCCGCAAGATATTCATCTCATCCAATCAACCGCGCCTGGTTTTCCCCTGGGTGTGGCCCAGTTGCCGCAAACACCGGCCCGAGAGCGAGCGGCGTCAGTACTGGGCAGCAGCGGATTGTTCATTCCGCGAGGCGCCCGTCATCAGGAAGTCGCTTTCGAGTTTATGAAATGGGCTGCCAGCGACAAATATGTTGTGCCCATGGCCCGTCGACAAGGCCGCTTTCCGGCCAAGGTTTGGCTGCAAACTTCAGCCGAATTTACTAAGAATCTATCGCTGATTCCATTTTTCAACCAACTTAAGGCGGCTCGCCCCTATCGCCTAAACCTTTATCCGGAAGCAGAAGAAGCATTCTGGGATGCGATCAAAACGTCCTTTTATGATTTGGCACCACCGGCCGAGGCCCTCCAGGAAGCTCAAACTACGGGGCAACAGCTGATGGAAGAAAAAACGCCATGAAGAATTCTCTCCAAAAAAGCGGAACCCGCTTTTATAGTGGCATTTACAATTGGCTAACCCAGCTCAGGTCTCAGGCAATTGCACTGACCTTGCTGCTGCTGTTGCTGATGATCACCCTCACCCTGGGGGTTACCTTTTTGGCTTATCGTCAAGTATCTCAGTCGCTGGCCGAAAGCCGGGACCAAGAATTGGTGATCATCGGTGCCGAGCGTTTATCGCGGCGCATGGAAAACTTTATGCGCAGCCTTAGCACCTTAGCCGACCAACCCGAGATGCAATCCGGTCAGGTAGATATCCAGAAACTTACCTTGGAACGTGGTCGCGAGTTGATCAGTGATTTTGTTAATCGTGATGGCGGGATCATCATCCTCGACGCGAATGGTATCGTAACCGTTACCAAACCCTTTCGCCCTGATTTGCTTGGCCAAGATTTTTCGCAGGAACCTTATTTTCAAGAGGCCAAAGCGCTGCGCCCCTTTACGTTTTCTAATATTATCAAAGAACCTGGCACCAACCAAGACGTCATTGTGATTGCAGTTCCCATTACGAGAGCTGACGGGCTCTTTGAAGGGGTCATTGCCGGGAGATTTTATATTAACTACCAGGGTCTAGGTCGTGATATTGAGCAGCTACAGGTCGGTGAAGATGGCATCGCCTATTTGGTCGACCAAAACGGCCGGCTCATCTATCATCCTATTGACAGTTTTATTGGGCAAGACTTTAGCCAACGCGAGGCCGTGCAGCGGCTTCAACAAGGGGACCGGGAAGGCGCTATAACCAGTACCGATGAAGTTACCGAACGAACCGTTGAAGGTTACGGCGTGGTGCCCATAACCGGATGGGGCTTGATTATCGGCGAGCCCTGGGATCAGGTTGTTGCCCCGGCCGTGACCTCACTTCGGCCGGTTGCAATTGTTTTGGTGATCGGGCTTATTCTGGTGGCGGGTTTCGTATCGGTCGGGGTTCAACGGGTTACCGATCCGATCCAAAACCTGGTGATGCAGACGCGTCAGGTTACTGTAGGCGACTATGATGCCCAGGTCACCCTGAGCCGGATCAAGGAAATTAGGGAGCTGGGCACGGCTTTTAACGAAATGGTCCAGCAAATTCGTAAGTATCGCGCCGGCGTGCGGCAGTATGTGGCGGATATCACCCAAACCCAAGAAGAAGAGCGGAAGCGCATCGCCCGCGAATTACATGATGATACCGTGCAATCTTTGATCGCGATCGGCCAGCGACTTGAACTGCTGAAAGGCTTGTTGGAAGAGGATCCGGCCGATGCGCGGGCCCGGCTCGGCGAAGTGAGAGCCATGGTCACCGGTGCGATTGCCAGCGTGCGCCAATTTAGCCGAGATCTGCGGCCTTTAACCTTGGAAGATCTGGGCTTAGTAGCGGCCATGCAATACTTAGTTAACCAGCTGTCTCAAAGCGAAAATATCGAGGCTACGCTTGAAGTTAACGGCGAGGTGGACGGTTTATCATCCGATATGGAAGTCGCAATTTATCGTATTCTTCAAGAGACTCTGAACAACGTCCGCAAACACGCCCGCGCGTCTCAGGTGAAAGTGGTCGCTCAATTTTCCAAGAGCCAAATCAAGCTGACGGTACGAGATAATGGTCGGGGCTTTGAGGTACCGGAAGCTTTAACCGACTTCGCCAATGATGGCAATTTTGGCATGATGGGCCTTCAAGAACGAGCCCAACTGTTTGGAGGTAACCTAAGCGTACAGTCTGCCCCAAATCAAGGTACCATCATTCGCATGGTTATGCCCCGCCGCTCCGAACTACCCCGGCTTGATATTCCACAGCTGACCTCCTCACCTCAAGGTGAACTACAGGATGACCTCGTAGGCCTTCCATATTCGTAAATGGACTATCAATAGGCAAAAAAGCTTAGTGAAAAAATGCACATTTAGGCGTCTTAACCGATGTCACCGGTACCTTGGCCGGGTATAATCCTTAATTGACTCTGGAAAAAGGAGAGACACATAGGTTATGGATTTTATCTTTCTAATTCTATCGATTGCCTTACTGCTTATTTTTGGTTATGCCCAACTTCAAAAAGGAGTTGTCAAAACCTCTGGTAAAATAAAGTTGAACGACGAAGAAGAAATAGAAGTCCATTAAGATGATTAAGGCTGCTAACCCTCGGCAGACATGAGAAGACGGACTACATCGATTCTTTGTCGAGAGACCACTTATATTTTTCGGCGCGATTAGATAAAAATAGTGATTTGTCACAATGAAAAAAGACGGTCAGTTTGATGACCGTCTTTTTTTTCATCTGTCTGCACCCCGGCGGCGTTTCTCGTCTCCGCGGCCGGCCCAGACTCCAACAAAGGCGCAAAATGCCGGCCGCAACATCTACCCCAGGGCGGCTATGCCGCAAGTTTCAGGTCCCCCCATTCTTGCACCACTAATCGAAAGATATCAGACTCGGTAAGTATGCCAACTACCTTTCCGTCATTATCAACAACGGGCAACCCGCTCAATTTATACTCCAGCATCGACCAAGCTGCTTCCCTAATCGTCGCGTAGGGCGAAATAGTGATCGGGTTTTGGGTCATAATCGACCCGACCTCAAGTTCGGTGAGCAAGTAGTTCGTTTCCCAAATACTCAAAGACGTAGCATCCGATGGCTGTGCTTCCCGCACGTCCCCCAGTGTGATAATACCTACCAAGCGGTCGTTATCTACGACCGGTAGGCGGCGAATTCGCTTCTCCGTCATCAAGCGATGGGCTTTGGGTAAGATTGTATCCGAGCTTACGGATACAACATCGCGAGTCATCCAAGCTTTAACTAAGTCCTTCTTCATATTGCTGTCTCCTA
>JBFGLD010000253.1:0-7241 GCA_041576335.1 Anaerolineae bacterium
CGCAGGAGGGCAGGAGCCTGCGCTGCTTCCACAATGGTTTGCAGACGCACCATAGCCCCGAGCGTCATACGGTTGTCCGCATATGTGACCTCATCTAGGCCAACCGCCTGCAAATCAATCACCTCGTCCACCAATTCATCCATCCGGGGATTGATATAGGTACCGCCCGCCACGATCACGCTGTTTACGTTGGGGCGCGACAACAAGTGCAGAGTTTCGTCAACATTTTTTGGACGGTGATAGTTTTTTATTTGTACCATATTTTTGCTCCAGGATTAATCTATTTTTCTGCGACGGTTCGCAGACTCGGGTGCAACAAAGCCGCGACTGCAGCAGTCATGGCCGCCGGGTCATCGGCCTGAAAGATGTTGCGCCCAATCGCGACTCCGGCCCCGCCCGCCGACAGCGATGCTTTGATCGTTTCTAACATGGCGTCTTCGCCGCCTTTTTTAGCCCCGCCCAGAATTACGACCGGTACATAACAACTTGACGTAACCCGGTCGAAATCTTCGGTATAGGGAATTTTGACCCAATCTGCGCCGAGTTCAGCTGCCACACGGGCTGCAATGGCAATGCTATCGGCGGTTCGAAATTCGGGACCGCTGTCAAATCCACCGGGTACCATCTCGGCCATTACGGGCAAGCCCCAGGCGTGGGCTGCGCCGACCACGCGGGCCAGCGTTTCGAGCGTAGCCTCTTCCTTGGGCGAGCCGGGAAACGCCGAGACGGCCACGGCGTCGGCCCCTAAACGCAGCGCATCTTCAACGGTGTAAAATTGAGCGCCCGGGCCATCCATGTTACCCAATTTGGTCCCGCCGCCGTCCAGACGCAAAATTAAGCCCAGCGACGCGATGTCATTGGCAAAGCGAGTAGCTATGCCCACAGTTGTCAATATAGCATCTGCCCCCCCCGCAACAATCTGGGCCAGAGTTCGGGCCGGTTTTTCCATACCCTTAGCCGGCCCATCAAGCATGCCGTGATCAAATGCAACGATTAGAGCTCGGCCATCAGTTCGAAAAATATGGTTTAGTCTACGAATTACGGTCATAGCTTTTTGCTCGACTCAATGGAGATGAACGCCAGATAAACTGCACCCGACCATCGTGCTGCACACCTCCTTGCGCCGTTACGCCACCGTGCTCTCGAATGTAAGTCGTCAACTCGTCGCGTAGAAAAAGGTTCGTATCGAGGCGAGGCCAGACATGCATATCAACCAGGGGCAGATTCAAATACTTGGCAGCATACTTTTCCCAAGGAATGGCAGCCTGGCGAACAAAGCTGCTGCAAGCGACCAAAAATGAATGACCAAGCAGCTCGTCAATCGGGATATTATTGACCGTGATATCGACTGCCTGAGCTTCGCCGTGACTGGGCCCTAATTCGACAGTATAACGAACCTGGCGGCTAAAATGCAAAAATCCACGCTCAGTATGGGGTTCATCAGGTCGATCAGCACGTCGAGCATTATCCATGAGCAGCTCTTTAAGTTGCAGGCCGATGATCCAACACAGGCGAATCGTATCGGCAAACGGCATCAAATTGAACCAGTCGCCAAACTTAAGTTGGCCACCAACAGGTAATCCGCAGCGTACGCCCGGAGCATCGATCACGGCCGCATCCACATCATGGCCGTTGGCCCGGCAGCGTATAACCATGGCATCGGTGATAAAGTTAGCCAGCGCAGACTCGCTGCTGGCGAAGCTGTTACGTACGGCATCGGTCGTGAGGTCAGGGTGGTTGGCCACCTGCCCCAACTTTCGGGCGAAGAGGGGGCGGGCTTGCGCTACTAAAGGCTGCACTTCATCGCGCTCAAACGTCTCATCCACCGGTAAATCGGCTGTGGGTGTAAGCCGTACGTTGGTCACCGCTGCAACCTCGCGTACCGTAATGTCCACCTCGCCCACGTACCGGCCAAGCGTGCCGGCCTGTACAATGGGAATACTGTTAACAATATTATAGGCACTCAATCCCTGCTCATTTAAGACGTCGTGGGTATGCCCGCCCACAATGAGATGCACCTTTCCAGGCGGTAGGCTGCGGGCCAATTCCACATCGCCAGCCTCACTTACCGCAGCGGCATTGGCATCTAAACTATAGCCCAAATGGCTCAAGATAATCATAATATCACACATCGGTCGCATTAATGGCAGTACATTGTGGACAACCTGAACCGGATTGGTCACGTGAAGTCCGGTGTCAGCTTGTGATTTGACCCCAGCCGGCGTAATTAAGCCAATGAGGCCAACGCGGACTCCTTTAATAACCAGAAGGGCAGCGGGATAATATAATCCGGACAACCAGCGCGAGCCGACGAGATTGGCCGAAAGCAGCGGGAAGCGAGCTTCCTGGCGAATGGCATGGGCCAATAATTCGGTACCCATATCCAGGTCGTGATTGCCCAAAATGCCGACGTCGACACCGGCAGCCGAGTACAATCGATAACCGGCGTGCAGAATACATGAATCGGGGTCGTCACCTAATAATTCGTCAAAAACAGCGCCAACCAGGTCATCTCCGGCGGATAAGGCCAAGACCGCGGCATAAGGGTCATCGCGTCTCTCGCCGCGCATCTCGTGCAGCCGCCACACAATTTTCGAAAAGACAGGCCGGTCGCCGTGAGGCGTAAAGCGTGATATATGACCATGCAAGTCGTTGATATGCAAGATCTTCAGCCGAAACGGGTGAGTTAGCAAATCTTGACGCCGGCCCGGCAGGTTCACCCCCGGATTCAAAATAACGTCGTGCAAAGGGGCAGCGGTCGGATCACCCTCAAACAAAAACAACTGTACATTTTTGGCGCCGTTAGGGTTGGGCTTGCCTTTTATCAGACGTAGGGTTCCGGGCGGTAAAGCCTCTGGCGCGTGAGCCATCACTCCTCCTCAGGTAATCCGCCCAAACATGTCGGGCCTAACTTGATAGAGCGGCGGTTCGCCGGAAAAGAAACGGCGCAATTCTTCAACGGCCATGTCGCCCATGTGGCTGCAATCTTCGATGCACCCGGCCAGGTGCGGTATTACCACGACATTTTCTAAGTGACGCAGAGGGCTGTCGGGCGCGGGTGGTTCAGGGTCGGTCACGTCCAAAAAGGCAAAGAAGCGGCCCCTGCTCAGTTCGGCAATAAGGGCAGTTTCGTCGATTAAGGCACCCCGAGCGGTATTGATGAGCAGCGCCTCATCCTTAATCAGGGCCAAGCGCTCCGAATTGAGCATATGATGCGTATCCGGCTTGGCCGGCGCGTGCAGGGTAACAATGTCGGCCCGGCGTAACAGATCTTCTAAAGTTACTTTCTCAGCACCTAGTTCTACAGCTTGGTCGGCTGACACGAAGGGATCGTATAATAGAATTTGTACGGCGAACGGTTTGAGCAGTCGGATGAGATGCCGCCCAACGTGGCTGGCTCCGACCACGCCGACCACTTTATGCCGCAGCTCGCGCGAGGGCCAGTATGGGCTTTCACGCCAGCCTCCCCGGCGTAGATGCCGGGCCAGAGGCCAGACGCGCTTCATCCCCACAATCATCAGGCCCAGGGTGGTAATGGCGACATCCTCGGCCAGGGCCGGAGCGGCCGTGGTTACATGAATGTTCCGGGCCCAAAGCGCCTCGCTGACAAAACGCTGAACGCTGCTGCCCATATGGGCCATTGCTTTGAGCCCAGGTGCGGCAGCCATCACCTCGGCATCCAATTGGGCTACACCCCAACTGGTCAGACAGCCATCCGCCTGCGGCAAAATAGCCAACAAATCAGCATGGGTGGCCGGTTCATCACCGGCGTGCTCAATGACCTGGGCAAAGCTGCGCAGCTTTGCCAGAGCCGCCTGACTCAACATTCGTTGATAGTGATTCCGGCCGATTAGAATTGCTACGGTCGGTCGTGTTAAACGCCCCAATCAATAATCTCCAATGCTTATATCATCCCTTCACCGCACCTGCGGTGAGCCCTTCCACAAATTGTTTTTGGGTAAACAGAAATAGGACAAAGATCGGTAAAATCACAAAAATAGAGGCAGCCATCAGCAAATTCCATGGCGTGGAGACCTCTTCCGAAGCAGCCCGTAAATACCCCAGCCCGACCGGCAGCGTTCGCATTGCCTCGCTTTGGGTGACGATGAGCGGCCAGAGGTAATCATTCCAGCGCCCTACAAAGGCAATGAGGACGGTGGCGGCCAAAACGGGCCGGCTCATGGGGGTTACAACTCGCCACAAAATCTGTAAATGGCTGGCGCCATCAACCTTGGCCGCATCGATAAGATCGCGCGGCAAGGTGCGAAACTGTTGGTGTAAGACAAATACCGGAAAAGCATGGGCCGCAGGTGGCACAATTAGGGAAAAATAGCTGTTGATACCGCAGCAGATTTGCGCCGGCGCAATTTTTAGGCCAGCCAGCGTCAGCAGCGCTTGCACCGGTGCATCAGCAATGCGGCTGATATCGCCCAACTGTTTTAAGAGGATGAAATTGGGGACGAGTTTCATTTCTACGGGGATCATCATAGTAGCCAAGATAAGTAAAAAAAGGAGGCGCTTAACCGGGAATTCGATAAAAACCAGGGCGTAGGCCATAAACAGAGCAAATACCACCTGTATCAAGGTGCTGACTACACCGGTAAAAATGCTGTTGAAATAAAACAGGTCAAACGGCGCAACGCCCCAGGCCGTAACAAAATTCTCCCAGCGCAATAATTCAGGCAGCAGCTTAGGCGGGTAAACAGCCACTTCCTGGGGGGTCTTGAACGAAGTCGTGATCATCCAAAAGAAAGGCATTCCCAGCAGGATCGTGACCAGAACGAGCGTGAGGTAAACACCGCTTTTATCCAGAATTCGCCGCCTTGTTCGCTGGCGGTGCAGCCGGACTTGGTCTGGGTAATGCTTCGTCGAGCTCACGTCTGTTTTAGCGGTCACGAGCTTATTTCTCTCCCCCTTCATAATGGACCCAGCGCTCGGAGCCTTTAATCTGAAAAATTGTCAGGATGATCATAATGACGAAAAATACCAGGGCAAAGGCAGAAGCGTAGCCCGCCCGAAAATTGCGAAATGCTAACTGGTATAGATGAAAGACGTAGGTACTGGAGGCCGGATAAACGGGTCCGCCCTCAGTCATAATGGCGACAATATCAAAAGCTTTAATCGCCGCAATAAAACCACTGACCGACAAGAAAAAGATAACCGGCGTCATCAGAGGCAGGGTGATATGTCGCAGAATAGCCCAGCCGGACGCTCCATCCACGCGGGCGGCTTCAAAATACTCTTTATTGATGCCCTGTAAGCCTGCCAAAAAGAAAACCGAGGCAAAGCCGATTTCTTTCCATGTCCCAACTATCACAATGGCCCACAAGGCCAGTGCAACATTGTTGAGCCAGTTAATGCCCGGCACGCCCAATGTGCTGTAAACATAGCTTAGAGGTCCAAAGGAAGGGTTAAGCACGAAGGCCCAAACCAGGGCGGCTGCCGCCGTAGTGGTAATATGGGGCGTAAAGGCAACGGTGCGGAAAAAAGTCCGGCCGAAAACGCGACGATTAAGCAAAATGGCCAAGAAGAAAGCGAGTGACTGGGCAATGATCACGACGCTTAAGGCATAAGTCAGGGTATTTTGAGTAACGGTCCAAAAATCCGGATCGCTGAATAAGCGGCTGTAGTTTTCAAAGAAAACGAATTGGCTAAGCGGGGTCAGGAAATTCCACTTCAAGAAGCTCAGGTAAATGCTGTAGACAATGGGCCAATAGGTAAATACGCCAAATAAGATCAGATTTGGGGCAACAAAGGCCAGAAAAGCTAGATACTCTTTTTTGTGTCTACGCCAATTTTGGTTAACGTTAGCCCACCACGAGCCGCCGCCGCCGCGCAGCGATTGTTCGATACTCATTAAAGCTTACTCCAAAATATCTATGGAACCATAAAACAACCCATTGTGGAAGGACAGAATGCAATTATTCTGCCCTCCCACCTCACCAACACCGTGGTTATGGGGCAAAGATTTCGTCTTTGAGACCCTCTTCGGCTTTGGAATCGGCCGCGTCCAGAGTTGTTTGGACATCGGCATTTTCAAGCAAGATCTTTTGCAGAGCCTCATCAAACGCAGTTCGTACGGCCGGCGACGTGTTCATGCTGAAATCGCCCCGTAAGAAGGGGAGCGCATCGTGCATGGTGGCATACCGCTGGTCGGTCAGGAAACCACCGGCGGATTGTTGCGCGCCCTGCGTAAACGCGGCGTAGCCGGAGCGTTCGGCCAGGAGGGCCACGCTTTCGTTCTTGAGGATGAACTTGATAAAGGTCCAGGCCGCGTCACGTTTGTCCTCGGGCGTAATGGACATCATGGCGATACCGCCCCCGCCGGGTGCATACACTTTCCCGGCAGCACCCGCCGGGTAGTTGGCCACCGCCGGGGTAAAACCAACCGACTCGGCAAAGATTTCGGCAAAGGGCGCGGGCGAGTCGAGGATCATCGCAGCTTGCCCATTTTTGAAGGCAGCCCGGTGCCCACCCGAGGCACTGTCGGGCAGGGTAGCCGCGCCCTCTTCGACCAGGTTTTGATACTCACTCATAACCGACACGACGACCGGGTCATTTAGGGTCACATTGCTGTAATCCTTGGTCGTAAACTCCCCTCCCTCTGACCAAACGTTCGATAGGAACGGCCAGGAGATGCCCCACAGGGCCGTACCCGTTCGTTGGACAACGTCGTTTTCGTCTTTAACCGTCAACTGGCGCGCATACTCGTAAAACTGCTCCCACGTTTCCGGCGGACCCGGCAGGCCGGCCTCGGCAAATGCGTCTTGATTATAGTACAGTACGGGCACAGACACATTTAGCGGCAGCCAGACGATCTGGCCATCCACTTCGCCCGCAGACAGCATCGTCCCGGGCCAATCACTGGTATCGATACCGTTTGGACCTTCGATGAAAGGCTTAAAATCAACCAGTACGCCGGACTTGGCAAACTCAATGATTTCAAACGTACCCAATTGGGTCACATCGGGACCGACCCCGGCCGCATGCGCGGTGAGCAGGTTTGTGGCCAGGTCACCATAGCCGCCTTGAAATTCCGAAACGACGAAAATCTCGTCCTGCGATGCATTAAAGATATCGACCAATTCATCCTGAGCATCACCGGCTGCACTCGCGTGCCAGTAGGTGAGCACCGTAGCCCCGGCAGCCGGTTCGGTGCGAGCGAACTCTTCGCCCAACAGGGCCTGAGCATCGGCTGAATTCGGAACGCACAGTTTCCAGCCCGGCTCAATCAGATCTGC
>JBFGLD010000254.1:0-7230 GCA_041576335.1 Anaerolineae bacterium
CGCAACTGACATTCAGGTTACCTTTGCGGATGGCAGCCAGTCGAGCGCTCAGATTATCGTCAGGCAGCCGGAAAATGACATTTCCGTTCTGCGAGCAACTCAGCCCCAGGGCCTGATCGTACCGGCGATACTTGGCAATCCACATGCCTTGCGCGTTGGCGACGAGGCGTTTGTTGTTGGTAATCCTTTGGGCCTGTTCAGCTCCATGAGTGCGGGCGTTATCTCCGGTTTCGGCCGCTCCCTGCGCCCCCAAAACAGCGACCAAAGACTGGAAGGCTTGATCCAAATCGATGCTGCGGTCAATCCCGGCAATTCGGGCGGGCCGCTGCTTAATCGTCACGGTCAGGTGATCGGCATCGTCACCGCGCTGGCAAATCCAACCGACCAGGATTTCTTTATCGGCATCGGCTTTGCCGTACCCATAAATATTGCCGGTGGTGCAGCCGGCTTGCCGCCCTATTAAGTCACCGCTAATCTCGGCTGACCGGCAGACAAGCGGTTACGACTTCAAATGGAGAATGCCAATGGAACAATTTAAGAAACTCCAGGACCGGCGACCCATGGAACGGGTCTTGTACGAAGTAAAAAAGGTCATTGTCGGACAGGACCATCTGTTGGAACGCCTGGTTGTTGCGCTGCTGGCGCGCGGGCATATCCTCGTCGAAGGCGTGCCGGGGCTGGCCAAGACCATGGCGATCAAGACCCTGGCTGAAGCAATTGGCGGTGAGTTTAAGCGCATCCAATTCACACCAGACCTTGTTCCTGCTGACCTGATTGGTACCCGCATCTACAATCAGAAAACGGGCGAATTCAACACCTCACTTGGCCCGGTCTTTACCAACTTCCTGCTTGCGGATGAAATCAACCGGGCCCCGGCCAAGGTACAGAGCGCACTCCTCGAAGTGATGCAGGAGCGACAGGTGACCATCGGCCGCGAAACCTTTCCCGTACCGAACCCTTTCCTCGTGCTGGCCACCCAGAATCCCATCGAGTCGGAAGGCACCTATCCCTTACCCGAGGCACAGGTGGACCGCTTTATGCTCAAGGTGCTGGTCGGGTATCCGAGCACAACTGAGGAATTCGTCATCGTCGAGCGGATGACGGGCTTGCTTCAGGCCGTGCAAAAGGTGCTGACCACCGAGCAGTTGCTGGCTTTACAACAGGAAGCTGACCGGGTGTACGTCGACCCCGGCCTGATCGAGTACGCGGTGCGGTTGGTGACCGCTACCCGGAAGCCGCAAGAGGTTGGCTTGAAAGCGCTGGAGCCTTATATCATGTTCGGCGCCAGTCCGCGGGCTTCGATCAATCTGATCCTGGCCGGGCGGGTACTCGCCTTTCTTCGCGGGCGCGTTTACGCGCTGCCCCAGGACGTTCGAGACGTGGCGCTCGACGTGATGCGCCACCGCCTCGTCCTATCCTACGAGGCACTCTCGGATAACGTGAGCGGCGACGACCTTTTGCAGCAGCTTCTCGACCGTATCCCGATTCCGGAGGTACCCTTGTATGAGCCTGCCCGAGCCCGGGTTAATACCTGAGCGGACCACGCCTGACCGAATCCTGCTGCGGCTCGATTGGCAGGTGATCCGTCGCCTCGACGGATTGCTGCAGGGGGATTATCGAACCCTCTTTTATGGGGTCGGGATCGATTTCGCCGATTTGCGCGAATATCAGCCGCAGGACGATATTCGCCACATCGACTGGAATGTCACCGCCCGCATGAACAGCCCTTATGTGCGCCAGTATGTCGAGGATAGGGAAATAACCGCCTGGTTTCTGCTCGATCTCAGCCCGTCAATGGGCTTTGGCCCGGCGGAGCGACCCAAGGAGACAGTACTGATCGATTTTGTGGCGACTCTGGCCCGGCTGCTGACCCGAAACGGCAATCGAATTGGGGCCATTCTTTACAACAACCGCATTGAGCGAACCATTCCGCCTCGGGGTGGCCGCATTCAGGTTCTGCGTCTGGTTAATGATTTGCTTAGAGAGGCCGGCCCATCAGGCAGGACGACGACGGATTTAAGGGTGTTGCTCCGGGCCGCACTCAATACGTTCAAACGGAGATCGCTGGTTTTTGTAATTTCCGATTTCATCAGCGAGCCGGGCTGGGAACGACCTCTGGCTCTGCTCAATCGGCGGCACGAACTGATCGCCATCCGCCTGTGGGACCCACGGGAGGTCGAACTGCCGGATGCTGGCCTGATCGTGGTTGAAGATGCTGAAACAGGTGAACAACTCTATGTCGATACCAGCAGCCGCGACTTCCGCCGCCGCTTTCAGGAGGCGGCCAATCGCCGGGAAACGACCCTTAAGGAGGGCTTGAAACGAGCCGGCGTCGATCTCTTCGGGCTGTCCACCGAAGATGATTTGACCCAGGCCATCGTCCGCATGGCCCAGCTGCGCAAAAGACGGAGAAGGTGAGGCGACGATGTCTTTCATCTGGCCCCTGATGCTCTTCTCGCTCCTGCTCGTCCCGCTGCTGGTCGGCTTCTATTTCCGGCTGCTGCGCCGCCAGCGCCAGGCCGTCGTCGATTTGGGGCCGATGGGTTTGATTCAGAACAGGTCCGGGAAAGATCTCGGCAGCCGCCGTCACATCCCACCGGCGATTTTTCTGACCGACCTGAGCCTGCTGCTTCTGGCGCTGGCCCGTCCGGAGATGAATGTCACCCTGCCCCGGGTCGAAGGGACTGTGATCCTGGCCCTTGACGTATCCAACAGCATGAATGCTGATGATCTGGCACCGACCCGCATGGAAGCGGCCAAGGTTGCCGCCCGGGCGTTTGTCGAAAACCAGCCCCCCACCGTCCTAATTGGGGTGGTTGCCTTTAGCAGCGGAGGGCTGGTGGTCCAGCCCCCAACCGATGATCAGGCGGCCCTTCTGGCTACAATAGATCGGCTAAGCCCGGAGGGCGGAACTTCGCTGGGCCAAGGAATATTTTCGTCGCTCAGCGCCATTGCCGGCGAGGCACTGGCCATCGACGAAGCGGCCCTCGAAGAGGGGCCGGTAACCGGTCAGATAGGGCGTTTTCCATCAGCCATTGTTGTCCTGCTTTCTGATGGTGAAAACACGACCCCACCCGATCCGCTGGAAATTGCCCAGCTCGCCGCCGAGGCGGGGGTCCGGATTTTTCCGGTCGGGATCGGCAGCCCGGAAGGGACAGTCGTGCAAATTGATGGTTTTAACATTCTCACCCAACAGCACGAAGCTCCTCTACAGGAAATTGCCAGCCTGACCAATGGCTTTTACTACAACGCTCGGGATGCAGAGTCGCTTCAGGAAATATACGAAAACATCGATCGACAATTAATGGTTCGAGGGGAAAAAATGGAAATCACCTCAATAGCAGCGGCGATCAGTATGCTCTTGTTTCTGGTAGGCGGAGCGTTGTCACTGGTCTGGTTTGGGAGGGTGCCCTGATCATGAATTTACTGTGGCCGTGGTTACTACTGCTGCTTCTGCTCATTCCGGCGGCAGTTACCATCTATATCTGGGTATTGAGACGTAAACGCCGCTTTGCGGTGCGCTATTCCAGCTTGTCGCTCATCCGGGAAGCGTTACCGAAACGGTCAAGGTGGCGCCGGCATGTGCCCTTCGCCCTCTTTTTACTCGGACTGGCCAACCTGATTACCGCGATGGCCCGGCCTGTCGCGGCGATAGAAGTTCCGCTCAGCCGGACGACCATCATTTTGGCCCTCGATATTTCACGCAGCATGTGTGCCACAGACGTCTCTCCTAACCGCCTGACCGTGGCCCAGGAAGCGGCCCTGGCCTTTATCGACGATCAGGTCGATGGAACCCAGATCGGCATCGTCGCCTTTGCCGGCCTGGCCGAGATTGCGGTCCCCCCAACCCGTGACAAAAAGGTGTTACAGGAGGCAATCAAAAATTTCTCAACCTCAATCGGGACTGCCATCGGCAGCGCCACCCTCAAGTCAATCGATGCCATTGCCGAGACCAACCCGGACGTAGATCCGAGCGGCCTCAATTTAGAAAGCGAGGTGGGTGAACCGGAACAGGACGATGAATCCTACCAGCCGGATATCATCGTTTTGCTGACAGACGGGGCTAATACACGGGGAGCAAACCCAATCGATGCCGCCCAGCAGGCAGCTGACCGCGGCATACGGGTTTACACAATTGGGTTTGGCACCCTGGAACCCGGGCGAACGGTTTGTACGCGGCAGCAGTTGGGGAGTGACGCATTTGGTGGTCGCTTCGGCGGCGGGGGCGGTTTTGGCGGTGGCGGCGGTGGTGGTGGTGGTTATCCACGCTACCTTCTGCTCGATGAACCGACCTTGCAGGCGGTGGCCGATTTGACCGGCGGCGCCTACTTCCGGGCCGAAAGTGCCGATCAGTTGCTGTCCGTGTTTCTCAATCTTCCGACCCAGATCGTTCTGCAAAAAGAGACCCTGGAAATCAGTGTACTCTTCTCGACGTTGGGGGCTGTCTTTGCCACGGTGGCCGTCGGGTTATCGCTGGTGTGGCATCGTTTGCCTTAGTTTAAAATATTACCCGGGCGGAGTGATAAGGGACCCACCGGGACTGACATTTTATGAAGCCTGAATTATGGCCTTGGGTTCAAGGAGATCACATCATGAAACCTAAACGTCCCAACATATTGTTCATCATAAACGAAACAATATCGGTTGAGAAACTTGCAGAACTAGTCAACCTGAGCGGTCAATGAAGTGAATACCTGAGAATTCAACGTTATGAAGGTTCAGATTTCCACCCGCACCGGCTCGGGGGTCATCTCGCGCGCCAGTCCGACAATGGGTTGGAACGTAGCCGAGAACAACATCGTTCCGGCAGCTACTGCTCAGAGAGGGTCTGTTCAAAATCTTAGGCGAGTTAGTTAGACTGCGTCCGCCACAAAATCGAGTTCCAAGCGTACCTCATCATCGACGGTATCTACCGACGGAGAGTCAGGAATAAACAGCTCAAAATCGGGGTAGAGGATCGTTGTTTTAGCCGTGCCCTCTATCCTTGTGTCACTCGTAGCCACGGCCGTCACCTCAAAGGTTACCGGCCGGGTAACATCCGTTACCTGCAATTCTCCTACAAGCTGGAACGTGAGCGGTTCACCCACTGCCCCCCGTTCAGGCAAGCCAATTATTTCGGTCGGGGTAAACGTGACAAATTCGTAGTTATCGGTAAGAAGAATTCGGTTCTTGATGGCCCGGTTTCGATACTGATTGTTAGTGGCTAACGTACGGGTATTGATCTGGATGATGCCAACCTGAATACTCGCCAAATCGTTGGGATTGACGGCAAACTGGCCGGCCGCTTGGTCTGTGGCCCCGACAACAGTGGTGGGATCACCTTGCAACACCTCGTCGATGAGAAAACGAGCCTCAGACTCAGCCTGGACGATCTCAAAGATAATTGGGGTAGATGTCATCTCCTCGCGAACCTGGTTAGCCTCGCCGGGTCTTGCAGTGCCAGCTTCTCCTACTGCTTCAACGTCGGGCTTTTCAGCCGGACCGGTTTCGCCTGCCGAGTCCGCCGGGGGCTCAGGCGCGGCAATCAACTCCTCTTGCGCCTCGGCGCCACTGTCCCCCTCCATCGCTAACACTGCGGCCGTAACTTCCGTGGTGCTACCAGCAGACGCCGCAGGCGACTCGACAGCATTCACGACGTCGAGAGGGATCGCCTCAATCGGTCCACTGGCCGTTTCCGGCGTTTTGAAAAATGAGTAGGCCACGACCCCAACAGCAACAATTAGGATCGCACCGACTCCGATGATTATTTTTTTTATCATTTTCATGTCCTCCATTTCACCGTCGTCTATGGGTGCGTCCCAGATTTTAGGAAACTGGGACAAACCTGGGGAGATTCCGGGGGGATACCCCCCGCGCCCCCCTGTGCTTTCCCAAATTTTGGGACGCACCCTCGTCTATTCTTTAGTCGGATCGAGGTCAAGTACCCAAATACCGTCGAGACCGGTGCTGTTGGCTGCCAACAAGGCAATTTTGCGGCCATCGGGCGAGACTTGCCAGTCGTTGTTCGCAATCACCAGGTTCGAACCGGTCGGGAAAAGTGAGCGGGTTAGCCCGGTGCTAAGGTCGTATTCGTAAAACTTGTGCTCGGCGGCATCAGGTTCGAGCGGAACATAGATTAAGTGCTCATTATCGCGCCAGCGATAGGTGCCAAAGAAGGGTAGCTTTTGCGGCGCTGCCGCTGAGTCCTGCAAATCCAGCAGCCAGACTCCATTTTTCCCGGCCTCCGGCTCAAAACTGACGTAATAAACCAGGTGGCGCCGGTCCGGGCTCAAGGCCAACCCTCGAAAACGCGGGAGCCGACGTAGTTCAGTTTGACGGCCGCTTGTCAGGGCCAGGGTAAACAATTCCTGATCGGATCCGCCCGGTATTCGCCGGGTCATCAGTAACTTGTCATTTGACAGCCAAGCAACTGCGTCGGTTCGCCGGGCTCGGAGCACAATCCGAGGCTCGCTGCCGTCTGTATTCGCCAGCCAGATGACTTCCTCGCGGTTGTCGCGCGGGGCATCCTCATCATACGCGGTCCAGATCACATGCCGGCTGTCCGGCGTAAAGCTGAGGCTGCGTTCCTGAGTATCAATCTCCCACGTTTGACCGTCGGCTAACCGCTCAACCACAGCTATGCCTTTAGCTGGGTTAGGGTAGGCCAGCAGCGTGCCGTCAGGGCTGTAAAAGCCCAATCGCTCGGTGACCAACTGCGGCTCCTGTTCAGGTTCAGTCAGATCAACCCCCCAAATGCCTAACGCCGCATTCGGCCCGGGCTGGTCAATGAAACGCACCTGGGTTGAGTCTTTGCTCCAATAAAGTTGGGTACAACAATCACCACCCATAATCTGGCGTCCGATCGTCGAGGCAGGTATCCATGAAGAACCGGGTATTTGGAGTTTGGCAGGGGCAGAGGTACTCAGGCTGACCGGCGTGATCGAGCTGGCGCTTCGGCGTCTCCAATCAAACGGCCAGGGATATTCAAAATCATTAATGATCGGACCCCCGGTCCGGGCTTGCGGCTGGCTGTAAAGTGTTTGCCACTTGCGCGGCTCTTCCAAATCGCGCGCGAAGTCCCGCCCTGAACTGCCGGTAAGGGTCAAGCTGTCCCAGTTTGCTTCGATGAGCAGGGTTGGATTGTATTTTGTAATGTGGCTCAGGTCTCGGATTTCCAAATGTAGATGAGGCCGGCTGTAACAGGTTTCGCCAGAGTCGCCCACCTTAGCGATAACCTCCCCCTGCTTGACC
>JBFGLD010000255.1:0-7229 GCA_041576335.1 Anaerolineae bacterium
CAACCAGCAGCCCGTCATGGGCCAGGCAGACGGCTTGATTACAGACAACACAAATATTTATTTGTTTATGCGATTTGGTGATTGTACCCCATTGCTCTTCTACGATCCCGTTCGGGGTGTCGTGGGGTCGACCCACGCCGGTTGGCGCGGAACCATGCAAAATGCGGCCGGGGCTACAATTGGAGCCATGGTCAACCAGTTCGGATGCCGGCCCAAAAACATTGTCGCCGTAATTGGACCGGCAATTGGTCCCTGCTGTTACGAAGTAGGTCCGGATGTGGTGAGCGCGGCGGAACAAGCCTTTTCAGACTCTAAAAGCCTTCTCATTCATCACAACGGCAACGGCAGCCGGCCTTACTTTGATTTATGGGAAGCTAACCGGCGGCAGCTAAGCACAGCCGGCGTAGGGAAAATCATTCAAACCGGGCTTTGCACCGGCTGCCACACCGACAAATTCTTCTCTCACCGAGCAGAACACGGTCGTACCGGGCGTTTCGGGACGGTTATCGGCCTTCGGAGGGAGCCTGGGTGAGCAACCTAACGGCGAGCATCGAGGCCGTTTACCGGCGTATCCACGCCGCAGCCGAGCGCGTCGGCCGTGATCCTCAGGAAGTTACGCTTGTGGTCGTCACCAAAACCCACCCGCTTGAAACGGTGCTCGAAGCGTATCAGGCCGGACTGCGTCATTTTGGCGAGAATCGGGCCGACGAAGGCAACAAGAAAGTGGGCGGCCTAAGAAAATGGTTGGCGGCTAACCCAAACCAGGCAAGACCTACCTGGCATTTTATTGGCCACTTGCAGAGTCGCCAGGTCGGTGATATACTGGGCAACTTTGATTTGATCCATTCTGTAGACAGTCTCAAGCTGGCCCAACGAATCAACCGGCTGGCTGAGCGAGATGGATTTCCACCGCTCGACATTTTGTTACAATGTAATGTTTCAGGCGAGGCAGCCAAAAGCGGATTTAATCTCGAGCAGTGGTCTTCAAACAAAGCACAACTGACCGGCTTTATCGAAACCATCCGGCAAATTGCTAACCTCAACAACGTCGTCATTCGCGGATTAATGACGATAGCTCCCATCGCGGAATCCGCCGAAGAGACGAGACCGGTTTTCTTTAATCTGGCTGCGTTAAGATCAAGGATGCGCCAGGAGCTCCCCCAAGTCGACTGGACCCAGATGTCGATGGGAATGACGGACGATTTCGAGGTGGCGATTGAAGAAGGGGCCACGATTATCAGAGTGGGACGCGCTATTTTTGGGGAGCGGCTAACCACGTAACAAAATGGCAATGTAGCCGGTACCAAGGTAGCAGATATTAAATTTCCGAGTGTACGATCATTGTGCTACTTTGCTGCGGGCTAGCTGTTATACAGTGACAACTTAACTTGGGAAAGTAATATGCTCAAGAACACCAAAATATGTTTTATCGGCAGTGGGGCTATGGCCACAGCTATGATTGCGGGCTTATACAAGAGAGAACTTATTAACCCGGAATTTGTAACTGCCAGTGACCCTTTCCCGGCCCAGCTTGAAAAGTTATCCGGACGTTACCACGTCAAGACGGCCTCGGCCAACCTTGAGGCCATCAAAGATAAAGAAATCGTTGTGCTGTCGATCAAACCCCAAACGTTGGATGACGTCGGGGCTGAATTACGGGGTCATATCCCCTCAGAAGCGCTGGTGCTGTCGATTATGGCCGGCATTACAATTGCGAAAATTAGCCAGAGCCTGCATCATTATCGGGTTGTGCGGGTGATGCCAAACACGCCTGCGCGTGTCGGCAAAGGCATGTCGGTCTGGACTGGTACGCACGAGGTTTCAAAAACACAAAAACTACAGGCGCAGGCTATTCTGGCAGCGCTGGGTGAAGAGCTTTTTGTCGACAAAGAAGATTATCTGGATATGGCTACGGCTCTGTCCGGCACCGGTCCGGCCTATGTATTTTTGTTTATGGAAGCGATGATCGATGCCGGCGTGCATATGGGCTTTTCCCGGCGCGTGGCCGAGCAGCTGGTCTACCAAACCATCGAGGGTTCGGTAGCCTTCGCCCGCGACAGCCAACGCCATCCCGCCGAATTGCGCAATATGGTCACTTCGCCCGGCGGTACCAGCGCCGACGCGCTTTATCAGTTAGAAAAAGGTGGGTTTCGGACGGTTCTTTCGAAGGCTATCTGGGCTGCCTATAAAAAATCTCGCTATCTTGGGGGACTAGAGAACAATGGCTAATTTATTGGAGTTTTTGATAAGGATTGTATTTCAAGCAATGTTTTGGGCAATTCTTATTAGAGTTCTCCTTTCCTGGCTGCCAATGGCAGGTATTAGAATCGATCCTCTTAATCCGGCTGTACGGCTACTTTACTCAATTACCGACCCAATCCTAGAGCCACTGCGCAGGTACACGACCATCGGTATGATTGATTTAAGTCCTATCGTTGCCTTGATCGGTCTCCAGGTTATTGAAGGCCTTTTACTGTCTATCTTGTAGTTGAGCTCGGTTAGCTAAGAGACACAGGAGAGAATAGATTATGCGCGAAATTGAATTTAAGATTACCAAAGCTGAAGAAGGCGCGGCTTTTGCCGTTCACGTAGTCCCCCGGTCAAAGAAAAATGAAGTAGTCGGTAAGCACGGGGACGCCCTCAAGGTTCATCTCATCTCGAGGGGAGTCGGCGGTACGGCCAATGAAACACTGCTAAATTTTTTGGCGGAGAAGCTCGACGTCGAACGTAAGAATATTGAAATCGCAGCCGGGTTAACCTCGACAGAAAAAATGGTCGTAGTAGTTGGACTCACCCCGGTCACCGTGGAAGCGCGGCTGTTTAGTTAGATGCACTTAATGGGAACTTTGGCGCTCCAACCGTCGTCTATTAAGTAGCTTAACTTGGTTGGAGGTCTATTGTTATGCCAAACTTATTTGGTAAAGTTCTTTTAACAATTATTTATGCTGTTATGGTTATAGCCCTGGTCGGTTGTAGTTCCGGGGCAGTTGTCGAGGATATTGGGCCGGTGGCCTCGGTTGAGGCTCCGGCAACCCCGGTCCCTGAAACTGCCGAAGAACTTCCCGCCCAGGACGGTCAGCCCGCAGAACAAGACCAGGCTAACGTCCCCACCGAAATAATCGAACCCGTCTCGCCGGTAATTCCAACTACAGCCACCCAAACCGAACCAAAGATCGATATGGGTCAGGCTACTCGTTCCCAGTCCGACTTACCGGCCGAAATTATCGAGCCGGTCTCCCCCGTAACCCCGGCCGAACCCGCCGAGGAGGAGGCGACGTCTATGGATCAGCAAAGCCAAGAACCTCTTAAGGGAAGTGAGAACCTTGTCGCAGCCGTTATCGCCGATCTCACGCAGAGAAGGGGCATCCCGGCCAACGAAATCGCGCTGGTTTCAGTGGAAGCTGTTGATTGGAGCGACACCAGCCTGGGCTGTCCTGAGGAAGGCTTCATGTATGCTCAGGTCATTACCCCGGGCTATTCGATCATCCTGGAAGCGGGCGGTCAAGCGTATAATTACCACACCGATCAGGCAGAGAATTTCGTGCTGTGTGAACAGTAGCCGCTAGACGACAAAGCGCTCATACGAATTTTGGCACGGATTTCCCCACACTGCCCACAGCTCACGGGTGGCAGGGCGCATAATCGCAGCCCCGCAGCTTTCCAGAAACAGCGGCTCTTCGGGGTGGACACAGATACCGTTGGCGGCGCCATGGTCACGGGTTAGTGTAAAGAGGTCATCGAGCGTGATCTGCTGCTTGCCGAGCAGTTCTTGACCCCGGCTTAAGCGCGTTTCGGAGCTCGCTCTAGATTTTGGCAACCGATCGCGTTCTACGGCAATATTTTTATCGCTAAGACAGTGATTTGTGTGGACTAATGCTCCGCAGGTAATCTCATCAACGTGATAACGCCTGGCCATAGCCTCAACATTGTATCCCCGACCGGTAGCGTCAGCCAGTAAATAGTTGTGCCCCCCGGCTAGGCGCGCTCCGGTAATGCAGGCCAAAGCACTGTCCAGATTATCCTGAGCCAGGACCTTGCGTACCACAAATGGCCAGGTGACCCCAACCTGACCATCACCCGCCACCAAATTATTGATGCCGATGGCAATGCCGGCCTCGTTCAGACCGATCATGCCCAGGCAGCCAACAATGGTCAACGTTAGAAAATTTGGCCCCTGAGCCGGCTTGCCGCGCAGCAAAATCACATGGGGCGTGGCGGTTTCGTGCATATCCCAGGTTTGGCCAAAGAAACCCTGCCGGTCAACTGTCGCTTCAGCAGAAATTATGAAGGCAGTGCAGTCATCCAGGCCGGGATGGGCCGGGACCGGCACCTGCGCCGCTCCCGTTTCTTGCGGCTCAGCCGCATAGACGGTATCTATAAAATCGGTAAAGCCGTTGAGGATCACTAATTCGGTCAGCCCAACACCGCTGACTTCAGCCATACCGCGCAGCTCATCCATCAATTCGGGGGCGTAGTCGTGGTGATAAGGTAAACACGCTTGGCCCAGGCTCAGAACGTCGCGGCGAGAGAGCTCCTTTCCCGTCCAGTTGCTGCTGCTACTCAACTGCAACCGATCTTCAGCTAATTCCCGAATTGAGTCGGCGTAGGCCAGGCCGTGGTGCCGTCCCATCTCAATAGGAGAGCCTGAAACCTCTAACATGCGAATTTTCGGCATACCGCGGACCTCTTGGGGATTTTATTATCTATATGGCTTGATTCTGACCGGCGGAGTCGCCGGTTCAGATCCGTTTTTGTGAGCCTGACCGGTCTTTTTTCGATCCAGCGAAAATAGCTGGCGCACCATCGACACGTACGCCGCGCCATCGCCTCCGGCAGCCTGGCGTTTGAGGCCGAGGGTCGGCTCGTGCAGGATTTTATTGAGCAGACGGCGGCTCATCATCGCTACCAATTCCTGCTCACGTTCATCCAGGTCAAGACGATTAAACAACCGCTCCAGCTCACGTTGACGGTGCGTCTCGAGTTGGCCTCGCAGGTCGGTAATCGTAGAGACGACGTCCAGCGAAGACAACCATTCCAAGAACTGGACCGTTTCCTCCGCCACAATCGTTTCTACCCGCGGGATCTCCGACTTGCGTTCGCGCACGTTATCTTCGGCCTGACCCTGTAAATCGTCGATGTCGCAAAGATGCACATTGGGCATTTCGGTTACATTCGGATCCACGTCACGCGGCACCGCAATATCAATGATAAAAAGGGGCCGATCAGGTCGAAGAGCCATAGCCGGCTCCAAGCGTTCTCGATTCAGGATGGTGTGCGGCGCGCCGGTGGAGGCAATAACGATATCAGCCAGGACTATATTTTCGGTAAGCTGTTGAAAGGTAACAGCTTTGCCACCCCAGGTGTTGGCCAGCTGCTCCGCATGTTTATAAGTTCGATTGGCTACAACGATATTCGACACACCCCGCCTTTGTAGGGCTCGGGTGGCAATTGCACCCATATCCCCGGCCCCAATCAGCAAAACGTGTCGCCCCGACAAATCACCGAGCAGTTCAATCGCCAGCGAAGCTGCCACCGAACTGACGGAGGCCGGGTTGACGCTAATCGCGGTTTCGGTGCGAGCCCGCTTGCCGGTATGGATCGCCGCTCTGAATAGCGCTGACAGTACCGTCCCAGCCGACCCCTGCGACAATGCAGCTTCGTAGGCTTCCGTAATCTGCCCCAAAATTTGAGGTTCGCCCAAAACCATTGAGTCCAATCCGCAGGCGACGCGCAGCAGATGCTGGACCGCATCTGCATCTTGAAAAACGTAGAGATGCTCTGAAAATAACCCCGGCGAAAGGCCGCAAGAGTGCCCCAAAAATTTAACGATAGCCTGCCGGGCCGCATCCGGACTCTGAACGAGCGCATAAATTTCAGTACGATTACAGGTTGAGAGAATGACTCCCTCACTCACTCCCTGGAGATGCCCCTGTTTGTGCGTGGTATCGAAGTGGGTTAAGGCCGCGCGCAGCGTCGTCGGCGTAAATGCAAGCCGCTCTCTGATCTCTACCGGCGCGGTTTGGTGATTTGTACCAATCAGAAGAATGTTCATAATGCCCAACCTACAAGCCAACTTTGTGTGATTTGCTGCCAACTGTAAAAGCTGATCCGCCGTCGATTCAATGTAATCACGTCGGGCCTGAATACGGATTACCGGTCAAGAATGTTGAAATCATAACTCATCTCAACTAGATTTACAAACTGTTGGCTGAATCAATAATTGACAGAGAACGGTTAATCTGGTATATTCTAAGTCATTAGGACGAAGAAAGTATCTGTTCGGTTTTGAAGCAACCACCAGATCTTTGGCGGTTGTTTTTTTTCTGCAGGTAAACCTCTTTGGCCTATTTCTATGTTCCATTTTAACATTTTAGTTTAGTAAGGAGAAAATTGTATTATGTCTGACCGAGTTCAGGGCACTGTCAAGTGGTTCAACGCCAACAAGGGCTACGGGTTCATTTCACGCGAGGATGGTGAAGATGTTTTTGTGCATTATTCCGCGCTCCAGTCTGATGGGTATCGCTCGCTGGATGAAGGGCAGCGGGTCGAGTATACCATCGAACATGGGCCCAAGGGATTACAAGCTACTAACGTTGTAACGCTGTAATCGTATCAATTACTGCTGGTAATTCAAAAGCGCGGGAAATCTCCCCGCGCTTTTGATTTGAGCTGTGGTATAGGGGCTGAATAAGAATCAATTGAGATTTTTGTCTCATCACGAGGTAGTTCTTTAGTTTCCTGCCCTCTGCTTTTTAATTCATGAGCCTAATTTTAATTTCTAAGGAGATCGTAATGCGTTTAGTATCTACCAGGCCTTCCACGTTAAATCAACCCGTTTGGAAAAACCTGGTTGCAGAATATCAAACCTCTCATACCTGGAAAAGTGTCTGGCAGATATGCAATTCATTTATGCCATTTTTTGTTCTGTGGTATCTTATGTACCTCAGTCTTGATATTAGTTACGGGTTAACGGTGCTACTGTCATTACCGACAGCCGGCTGTCTGATGCGCCTTTTTATCATCCAACATGATTGCGGTCACGGTTCATTCTTTAAATTAAGAAGTGCTAATGATCTAATAGGTGTGATTTGCAGCCTTTTCACTTGGACCCCCTATCATTATTGGCGAAAAAGCCACGCCATTCACCATGCGAATGCCGGAAACCTGAAACATCGAGGCATTGGCGACATTTTTACCATGACCGTCAATGAATACCTTCAGCAATCCGG